>JBQDJW010000076.1:0-8345 GCA_052086425.1 Pseudoclavibacter sp.
GTCCCGGCTCCGGCCGGGGGCGCGCCCTCGGTCGGGTGGACAAGTTCGGGCGGGAGCTGCGAGAGGGGGTTGGCGACACCGGCATCCGCCTGCTGCACGAGCCACGCGATCGTCGCCTGCCACATGCGGACTTCGCGAACGCGCAGCAGCATCGGAGTGACGCCGCCGGCCTGCGAGATCGCCACCAGGTGCGGCTTCGTCGGTACGGGGTAACCGCCGCCTGCGGCCGCGTTCGCCCACTGTTCGAGCACGATGTAGCGCGCTTGCTCGTTCGAGGAATTCGTCATTCGTGCGAAGGGATCTTTCTCGTCAGAACGGCGATCCGCCGAACAGGCCTGGGATGGCGTCGTCGTCGGCGGTCGGTCTCGCCGCCCGCATCGGGGCGGCCGCGCTCGCCTGCGACGACGTCGGGCGACTCGGATCGTCGAGCACGGGACCGGACGCGGCCCGGCGCTCCGCCGGCGCCGCCGCCCGGAGCTCGTAGTCGTCGAAGGAATTGCTCAGCTGCGTGAGCGCGGCGACGCGATCGAGCCCCTGCTGCGCGCGCTGCGGCATCGAGGTGGCGATGCCGCTGCGGCCCCGGGTCTGCGCGGTCTCGCTGAGCACGCGGTCGTCGAGCCGGTCGAGGGTGTTGTCGGTGTCGTGGTCGAGGCCCGCCATGAAGGTCGCGTAGTCGATCGGCTCGCCCCGCGGGTCGTTCGAGTCGCGTACGAAGTGCACGAGATCCGTGACGGTGCTCGCGTGCTGCGTCTGCAGTTCACTCATCGTGGTCTGCCACTTGCGCTCGCCGATCGCCGGGTCCATGCCGTGTTCGACGAGCGAGCGGCCCCAGAGGTTCAGGAGGCTGCCGTCGCCGTCGCCGCGCTCGCGGAAGATCAGCTGCGGCTGCCCCTCGAGCTCGACGCCGGCCGGGCCGATGCGCGAGCCGGCGCCTTCGAGCGCGGCGTTCCAGCACTCGGTGAGCCACCCGGTCGCGAAGAGGTCGCGACGAAGGCGCATGACCGTGTTGCCGAGGTGGGTTTCGTCGACCGCGACCGTGCCGACGCGCGCCGACAGTGGCATGCCGCTCAGGCCGTTGTCGGCATCAGCGGCATGCGCCGGCCGCTCCCCGAACGGGTTTGCGAGCACGCTGCCGATGACTCGCGACCACCCGAGGAACTGGCCGTAGGCCTCGCCGAGTCGCCGAGCATCCCGCACCGCATGACGGAGGTTGCGCCGCGCGACCTCTTCGGCCGAGACCTCTTCGCGCCGTCGATTGATGACGGCGAAGAGTTCTCGTTGCCCCTGCATGAACACAACGAGGGCGGCGCCGAACCAGATCACGAGGATGCCGAGGCCGACGAGCGCGACGACCCACCAGGCGAGGAACTCGATGATGCCGAACACCACCATGACCGCGACCGCGACGAGCGACATGATCGCGAGCACCTGCATGATCGTGGCGAGCTGGCGCTGCTGCTGCTGCAGGCCGGCGAGCAGATCGCCGCTGCGAGCCGCGTGGTTGATCTGCCCGAACAGGCCTCGGATCTCGTGCTGCACGTCGACCATCGCGCCGGCGATGCGGCCGCCGACGCGCGACGCGAAGCTGTTGCCGTATCGGCTCTTCCACCGCTGCAGGTGATCGAGAGCACCGGATGCGTCGATGCTGAGCGCGGGCTGCTCTGCGACGACGCGGACACGGTTCTCGAGGTCGTAGGTGCCGAGTGCGTCGAACGGTTCGACGGGCTGGGCGCCGACGCTCGCCGCGACGTGGGGACCGAGGCCCGTGAAGGCGCCGTCCGTGCTCGGCACGATCTGTTCGACGTGACGGATGACTCCTGGCTGCGCCCCGACCGCCGTCGGCGTGAGGCCGGGCACTCGCTCACCCGCGTCGCCGAGCGTGAACGATGCGGCCGCGTAGTCCTGCCAGAGGCCCGAGAGGTCGGCGTACGCCGCGAGCTCGCGTTGACCGGTCGCCTCGTCGACGAGTCGGTCGAGCGAGCTCGCCGCGTTGCGGTAGTCGTGCCAGCTCGCGGGCATGCCGTTGGCCGCCACGCCCTGCACGAACACCGAGTAGGCGGCCGGCTCGCGGCCGTACACGAGCCCCTGGATCGCGCCGGCCGCGTTGGAGTTCACCTCGTTCGACAGGCCGTTGAGCCACGCGCGCGGCGCGTTCTTGATGGCGGCCCAGAGGAACGAGAAGAACAGTTTCAGCGCCTCACCGGCCCCGATCGGCTGCTCCTGCGCGGGCGCGTGCGTCTCGCGGGGACCGCGCAGCACGCTCGCGTGTTTGGTCCAGAGCCGGTTCGACATGTTCTCGTTGGCCTGGCCGACGTCGTCGACGTACACGGTCTGCACGCCGAACTGCGACGGCAATGGCAGTCCGTCGCGCACCGAGAGCACGCCCTCTCGCAGGCGGTTCGTGATCTCCTCGGTCGCGAGGCGGCGGAAGTAGGAGCGCGCGAGCCTGGCGCGCTGGCCGTCGATGAAGCGCTCGCCGTCGAGCGGCGACCGCTCGACGCCGGCCCACATGCCGAGCAGGCCGGCGACGCCCGCGGCCGCCTGCCGCCCGAGGTCGGCCGAGTTGCCGGCGACGTCGAGTCGCGTACGGCCGAGTCCGGGGCCCGTCGAGTCCTCGGGCGAGAGGACCACGTTGTGCCAGCCCGCGACGACGAGGCCCGGCACCGAGACCTCTGGCTCCGCGCGGGTCACGATGGCGCGCACGCGCGTGACTGGCACGTTCGCGAACGACCGGTCGAGCACGTCGACGACCTCCTGCTCCTCGCCGCGCGTCAGCGGCGTGGTCCCGCTGAGCGCCGGCACGAGGATGCACAGTCGGATGCCATCGATGCGCTCGCGGCCGGCGATCGCCTGCAGCGGGGCGCCGACCAGCTCGCCCCGGTGCACCAGGATCGACGCGTCGGCGCCGCCCTCGAGCATCGCGGGCTCGATCCAGTGGAAGTCGTCGACGAGGCCGGCAGCCGACCAGTCGGTCAGGACATCCCTGACGCTCGCGAGCGGCCCCTCCGGTGCGAGGAGCAGCGTGAGCACACGCATCAGAATGCCCCGCCGAAGCCCGCGTCGGGAACGGCCGGAACCGTGCCGGAGCCGCCGAAGCTGCCTTGACCGACCGAGTTCGCAAGGCTCGACGGGTTGATCGGCGCCGCCGAGGTGCCGCGCTTGGCGCGCTGCGTCGCGACGTCGATGAAATCGAGCAGCTGCGTCGTCACCTCGACGATGTCGGGCGCGAGATCGCGGAACAGCGGGATGTTCGCCGCGTGCTCGCGATTCAGGATCGCGCCGTACGGGCCGGAGGTCTCGCTTCGCCGAGCCGGCGCGATGAAATTCGAGGCCGTGAAGGTGCGGATCTGCTCGATCCACGCCTTCGCGTTCTCGGATCGCTCCTCGAGCGTCTCTCCCTCGATGCGGCTCGCGACTCCCGACGGGCTGTCCCCCGTCTCGATCCAGCGTGCGAGCTCGATGACGGCGCCTCGCGCCTCGACGAGTCCGCGTTCCGGGTGCTGCAGGTTCGCGTCGGCGAGGCGGCGGAGGCGCCGGTAGGGGCGCAGCGACGACATGACCGGCACGTCGTGAGCGCGTGCGATCGCGATGAGGTGAGATTCGAGCACGGCGGGCAGCCAGTCGACCGACTGGCCGCGGAACTCGCTCGGCGGTGTGAGCAGGGGGTGCGGGAACTCGAGCCACCGGCGCGACTCGTCGTCCCAGACCTCGACCGCCGAGTCGTACGGCGGCTCGGGGAACCGCAACTGGCCAGTTATCTGGGCCATGTACCAACCCGTGATCATGGTGCGGCGCTCGATGTCGCTCTCTGGCAGCGATGCCTCGAGCGGGCGACTGCGGCGCTGTGCCCAGAACGCGAGCCGCCCCTGCGGCGCGGTCCCGGTCCACTGCTGGGAGACGGGCTTGAGCAGGGCGTCGAACACGAGCGGCGAGTAGTTGCGGTACGAGCCGAACACGTCGATGCGGGTGAGCTTGTCTGCCTCGGCGAGCGCGTTGTCGAAGGCGGCCGCGACCTCCTCCGCGACGTTCGGCCGCGTGCGGACGACGCGCTGCAGCTCGTTCATCAGCTCGTTCATGTGCTGGAACGGCACGGCCGAGAACTTGAAGCGGTACTCGGGCGAGCGGTTGTGAATCGTGTTCACGGCGTCGGCGTCGAGGCTGATGAGCGGAAGCGCCCGCGACAGCGTCTCGTTGAACTTTCCGACGAGGTCGTTCAGTCGGCGAGGCAGCTCGGCGCTCGGGATGTCGACGCCCTTGGCGTAGTCGCGCAGCGACAGCGAGCAGAACTGCTCGAACGCTTCGCCCTGGCGCCGCACGAACTGCAGGGCGCGATCGACGAGGTCGCCGGGGGCGACGTGCAGCTCGTACTTGCCGTGCGAAGGCGTGAGCGGCTGGCCCGTCATGGGGTCGCGGTTGAACATGGCCGGCCGCCAGTTCGCGTGCACGGTCAGCAGGCCGCCTGGCGCCTGCTGCCCCTCCGCCACCGGCCAATAGCCCGAGATGACGGCGCGCGAACCCGTGACGCGCGCATCCTCGAGCGTCGCCATGTTCTCGCCGACCGAGATGGCCCGGCGCAGGTCGCTCTCGTACTGGCGGTCGAATCCCGCCGACGGTGTGAGGAGGATCTCGTTCTCGGCGACGTCGAAGCGCTCCGGGACGATCTGGTCGTTCTCGCTCGGCCAGATGCCGTACTGGTCGGTCTGCACGTTCGCGAGGCCGCTGGCGACGCGCGGCGCCTCGACCGCGTTATCGAGCACGCCGATCGAGTTCGACAGGGTCGACTTGAGCGGCGCGATCACTTCGCTGACGAGCGAGAGCAGCACGCCGCGGGCGAGATCGGCCGCACGGGCATAGACCGTGTCGGTGAGTTGCACGCGCTCGAGATCGCAGAGGCGCTCGACGAGGCCCTGCGGGTTGGCGATGCCGCCCTTCATCGCGCCGAGCTCGGCCATGAACTGCGGCGGCACCTGTGCGAGGTCGCCGGCCTGGTAGCCGGCGAGGTCGCCGAGGCGCGGCGTGAGGTCGTCGCGGATGAGGCGCTCGATGCGGTCGAGGATCTCGCGGGCGTATGCGAGGCCGAACAGCTCGGTGGCCTCCTGCACCTGGCGGAGGATCGCGTCGTGCACCTGCTGCGACCAGGCGAACGCCCAGCGGTAGGCGCCCTCGGATGCGCCCGACTGCAGCGCCGGCGCGCGGTCGACCATGAATCGTTGCAGGATCGGCACCCACTGGCCCGCCTGCCCAGCCGGGTGCGGCACGAAAGGCGCGAAATTCGAGTCGATGATCTGGCGGGCCGTCTGGTCTGCGTCCTGCCGGCCGAGGGCCTGCGACGTGAACCATCCTGCGGCCTGCTCGGGGGCCAGCGCGCCGTAGCCGGCCGCGACGGGCAGCCCGATCGAGGCGGCGACGCGGCTCCACTGCGAGTCGGCGAGGGCGCGCAGCTGATCGACGCTCGACGTCGTGACGCCCGGCTGCAGGTGGCCGGTGCGCAGGCGGTCGACCGAGAAGCGCGCGAGCCGCTGGGCGGCGTAGTGGCGGTAGCGGTCGCGCCCGAGCGAGAGGCTCGCGAATCCGAACGATCCCCACGGGATGGGGTTGGATGCGCCCCAGCCGAGATAGTCGGGATTGGCGGGGGCAGGGTCGGAGTTGTTGCCGAGGTCGAACGACACGAAGTCGCCTGACGCCGAGCCCGACATGATCATGGCGGAGAGGCCTCGGCCGAGGCCTCGGTACACGGCCGACTGCGAGCCGTCGCCGAAGAGGGTCTTCTCGACGCCGACGTAGCGTCCGACGGGGAACACGCGCGCGAATGGCGGGCGCCCCGTCTCCTGCACCTCGAGACCGAGGGCCCGCAGCAGCCTGATGTCGTGCTCCTCGGCCGCGTTGGTCTGCGTCGCGACGATCTCGCCGAGCATCGCGAGCGCGTTGGCGCGCACGCCGCCGCGGGCGGACTCGGGAAGCTGATCGAACGCATCCGGCGCCACCATGAACACGCCAGTGAGGCCCGGGTCGACGCCGGGCACGAGCGACAGGATGCGGCAGACGTCGAGTGCCATCGAGGCACCGGCGCCGCCGGCCATCGACGAGACGACGATGACGAGCGGCGGGTTCTCGGGGCTGAAGCCGCCCGTCGCGGGCACGGCTCGCTGGAGCTCGGCCATGGCCGTGTTGGTCTCGACCGTGTTGAGGTTTCGGACGGCCGCGTTCAGGCCGTCGAACACGTCGCGGGCCCTCGCGAGAGTGATGACGCGGCCGACCGCGCGCATCTGACCGGCGCCGACCGTGATCGGCACGGTGATCTGCGCGGGGTCGCGCGGCGCCCACGTCCCGAACTCGCCGAAGGCATCGGCCTGGCCGATCCACTGCGAGATCGAGTTGTCGAGCACCTGGTACTTGCCCGTCGTCGGGGCCGTCGAAATGTACGAGCCGCCCTGTTCTCGGACGTTGCCGACCCCGGGGATCTTCGTGTCGGGGGCCGTCGGCACGTCGATGTGCACGAACTGCCAGCCGGACGGGATCTCATCGATGCCGTAGGGCTTCAGCTCGCCCTTCAGCTGATCCATCATGTAGGCGAGTGCCGATCCACCGGAACCGCCGCAGCCGACGACGAGGGCCTTGTACATACCGTTGTCTCCTTGTTTTCCCTGGTCGTGATGTCGTTTCGTGCCGCCGGTCCGCGCTGTGCGCGAGGATCCGAGGACGCGGGGATCCGCCTACTGCGTTCCCCAGGGGCTCTGTCCGCCCTGGAACGGGGAGCCTCCCCCGCCGGGCGCGCCGCCGCCGGGCGCGCCGCCGCCGGGTAGACCGCCGGTGCCGAACGGCGACCCCTGCTGCGCGGCGGGGGCCGCGCCGCCGAACGGCGAGCCGACCGAGGCGAACTCACCCGGGCCGCCCGCTGGTGCCGCCCCGCCCTGTTCGCGCACGAGCTTGTCGAGCATGTCCGGCAGGCGCCGGTTGATGTCGTTCTGCAGGTCTTCGCGGGCACCGGCGGTCGCGTCGCCGCCGACGAGCACGAGCACCTGCGCCGAGTCGGCCGGCGCGCCCGCGACGTGCAGCACGACCCAACTGTTGTGCACTGCGAGCGGGAGGCGCGCGTTCGTGCCCGATGCGTCGGTCGATGGCATCTTGCTGCCGGCGGAGCCCCGGCCCAGCGCATCCACCGCGACGAAGCCGGCACCGGTCGGCGACGCGCCAGTGCGCGCCTTCAGCGTGATGTCGGCGACGCGAAGCGTGCGGCCGCCGCCGGGCGGAATCGGCACGGTGTTGACGAGATCGCCCGGGCCGAGCTCGAACCGCGAGCCGCCACGCAGCACTTGCCCGTGCTGCACCGTCACGTCGATCGTCGTGCCGATGAGGGGGCGCGACGGAATCTTCGAGATGACGTACTTCGCGAGGTAGAGCAGAAGGAGCGGCACGCCGATGCCGAGGATCGGCGCTGCGATGAGCACGAGGAGGAAGTTGAGCGTGTTGAGCGGGCGCTCGAGGTTCGCCGTGAACGGCACCTCGACCCGCAGCGGCTCGGCGCTGCCGTCGCTCGAGCCGAGCATGATCGGCACGGTGCCGTTGATCGTGCCGTTGCCGGGCTCGTCAGTGCGCAGCGTGAGTTGCAGCCCGTCGCCGCCCGCCTGGAAGCAGTTCTCGGCCGACGTGTGGTCGCCCGCCGTGATCGCGACGTTGCCAATACCCTCCGGTGACGCGAGGACGGTCGGGACGTCGTCGCCCGCGATCCACGCGCATCCCTCGCCGCTGATCGGCAGCGCCGCCGTGAGATCGACGTCGCCCTGCGCGAGCCCGAAGTCGATGGACGAGCCGAGCACGGGGAAGTTCGCCGGGGTCAGGATGTTGACGGGCACGTTGACCGCGGCGGGCGCGAGCTGCGTGCCCGGCACGGCGGATCCGTCCGGCCGCTGCGCAGGGGCCGTCGTGATGTCGAGCACGAGCCGGAGTTCGGCCTGACCGACGGCCGCGTCGGCGAGGTCGACTGACGCGGCGTCGGCAAGGCCGTTCTTGTCGCTCGTCGAGAGCACGTCGTACGAGTTGCCCGCCGCGTCGACGAGGGTCGCAGAAAAGGCCATCTCGCCGGGAATCGTGGTCGGGTCGATCTCGCCAGAGCGCCGATCGCTGATCCCGAGCTGCATGTCGGCCGGGCCGCCCGCGTGGAACTCGAGCGCATCCTGTCCATCGACCGATGGGCGCAGCGAGCCGGCGATATGGATGTTCGAGCGCGACTGCTGGCCGTCCGACTGGCCGGACGGGTCGGTGAACGCGAGCTGCCACAGGCCCATCCACGTCGAGGTGTCGGCCTCTCCCTGGCTGGCGTCGATCGAAATCGTCCGTTCGGTCTG
>JBQDJW010000077.1:0-8341 GCA_052086425.1 Pseudoclavibacter sp.
CTGTACGGATATTCCTCCTCGAGGGCGGGGTCGTATCCTGTCGCAGTGCCTTCGGGGAACATCTGCCGCGTGGTCGTGCCTAGGCCGTGGTAGAGCGTCTCCAGGATCGACTCGCGGTCGACGGCGTAGTTCAGAGCCTGGCGAACGCGCACGTCGTCCAGCGGCGCAGTATCTCGCCCGATGAAGTTCAGCAGGTAGAGCACGACGGGCAATGTCGCGATACCGAGCCCGTACCCCTCGGCCGTCTGCATGGTATCTGCCTGCCCATAGCCGACCATCGCGACGCCTGATTGCAGGGCCGAGAGCATTGCGTTGCGGTCGGTGTAGACCTTCACTGTGAGCTGCTCGAACGGGTAAGCGGCCGCGTCCCAGTAATCATCGACTTTCTTGTATATGTAGGTGTCGCCGACCACGGTTCGGTCCAGGTCTAGTGTGAAGGCCCCGACTCCCTGCGGGTCGAGCGCGAGGTCCACGCCGTCGTCGATCGCCCGCGGATTGGCCATCATGCCGAGCACCTGACTCAGGATGCGCTCGAGGTCGGGATTGGGCGAAGCGAGGTGAATGATCACTCGATGGTCGTCGACGATCTCGGTGCTTTCGTACATCGGAGCCAGCTCAGGGGTCTGACCGCCGGAGACGACCTTGAGCCGATCGAGGTTCTTCTGGACGGCAGTCGCATCGAACGGTGTCTCGCCGTCAGAAAAGACGACGTCCTCCCGCAGTACGAGCTCGAACTCGGTCAGAGAGATATACGACCACTCAGTCGCGAGACCAGGCGTGTATGAGCCGTCGGTTTCTTGATGAATCAAGGTGTCGTAGATCGGGTCGAGGTAGGCCATGAATTGACCGCCCAGGACGGACTTGTAGGGATCGAGTGAGTGAGGCTGCCGATCGACCCCGAAGGTGAGGTCATCGAGCATGGCCGTTTCGCCACTCTGGGCTTGTGTATCGCCGCCAGCAGAGCAGGCGGTCAGACCGACGAGTGCGATTGTCATTGCGCCCGCTATGCGAGCGAGTGTGCTGCGTTGCAAGTGAGACTCCATCGTCCGGAACTTGGATGCTCTCCTGATCCTCAGCGATGGAGAAGCGTGGTCGATCGAACTTTTCCGAAGAGCGGAATCGAGCGGAACTGTCCCGATTGAGCTAGCGCCGGTAGTCGATGTCTTGGGGCAGCAGATGCGTGCTGCTTACCCCTTCTGCGTTGTTCCTCCATCGCTTGGCAGCGCAAACGCATTCAGTTTCAGGAGGTAGCGGACCCCGGCGACACGAGATCAGCGGCTGAACCCGCCGAGCTCCTCGAGCTCTTCATCGCTCGCTCCGGTGAGCAGCTGAACAGCGCTCTCGGTCGTGCCATCAAGGGCGCGCATAGCGTCGAGCGCTGCCTCCTGGACCTCGTCTCGGTGACCCTCGATGTACTCGCGCACAGCTACGTTGACGACATGCTTCTTGGACGCGCGGAGGAAGTGAGCGGCGTGCGAAATCAAGTCGTCGGTTTCGCTGTCCACGTTGATCGGAGCAAGCATGGTGGCCATGCAGGAAGCTCGTTCCAAACTGACACCAAATGACCAGAGGAACCCGCAGGCTGCCTAACTGACTTCGACGGCCACGTGACATGGAACAGACGTCTCTGCGCGCCGGCTGATCCCATCCCGCTCACCGCTTCAGTCGCGCCGCCCCGGCGAGCTCGTAGTTCTCCTCGGAGAGGTAGATGTGCTGCAGCGCGCCGAGCAGGTTGCGCAGGTGCCGCTGCATCGGCGCCTCGACCGACAGCACGCGCCCGCCCCCGTATCGGAAGAGGTCGCGCACGAGCTCCTCGCACAGCTCGGCCGCGAGCGTGTGTCGCGCCCGCAGCTCGGCGACGCGGCCGTCATCGATCTCGCCGCCATGCGCGACGATGTCGTAGCCCTCGAGCGCGGCTCCCCGGTAGAGGGCCCGCGCGGCCTGCCACTGCGCCTCCGCTCGTCCGATCGCCTTCAGAAACGACGCTCGCGAGGGAAGCCCGCCGGCGAGCGAGCGGGTCGTCGTGCCGGCGAGCGCGATCATGTCGTCGATCGCGCGCTTCGCGACGCCGACGACGATCGGCGACAGCTCGTTCGAGATGAAGATCATGATGGGCTGGCGGAAGATCGAGCCGCCCCGCTGCGGAGCGCCGCCGTACGCCGCCATCGCGCGTGAATTCGGCACGAACACGTCGTCGATCGTGTAGTCGTGGCTGCCCGTCCCCTGCAGGGCCGCGGCGTTCCAGTTGCCGAGCACGGTCGCCTCACCCTTCGGGACGGTCGCGAAGATCGGCTCGCCCGTGCCCTCGACGAGGCAGCCGCCGACCACCCAGTCGGCGTGGTCGATACCGCTCCCGAAGCCCCACTTGCCGGTCACTCGGTACCCGCCATCGACGGGGATCGCGGCACCGCGGGGCGTGAACTGACCCGCCACGATCGGCAGGCGGTCGCCGCCGAACAGCTCGTCGACGCCGTCGCCCGGCAGCCAGCCCGCCATCGTGCCCGTCGTGCCGTTGCCGACCATGATCGACCACGCCGCCGACGTATCGTGGTACGCGATCTCTTCGAGCACGTCGCTGAACCCGAGCGGGTCGAGCTCGCTGCCGCCGAGCTCAGTCGGCGTCTTCATCCAGTACAGGCCGGCCTGTTTCAGAGCATCGGCGACTCGCTCCGGCAGGCGGCGCTCGAGCTCGGCGTCGCGGGCGGCGTCGTCCAGCAGCGGCCCGAGGTCGCGCGCGCGAGCGACCATGGTCGCCGCCCGTTCGGCGGGGGTACCGGATGCTCCGAGCGCGTCGGCCATCGCGGGCTGCCGCGAGATTTCGGGGCCGGATGCGCGTGCCGATTCGGGTGCGAATGCCGACTGGGGAGCGGACGCGGCGGTGGTTTCGGAAGCGGGTACTGATTCGGTCATGGCCGGAATCTCCTTCGATGCCTGGCGGAAACCGCGCCATATTCGGCGCGTCGATGGCGACACGCTACGTCGCAGCACCCGTCGCGTCGCGCGCCACGGGAGCATCGCGCGGGGGATGGACCGGGCCGCGCGGGAATCGGATCATCGCGGGAATGCACAGCGACGACCGTGCGTCGGCCCGGCACCCCGGACACGACAGCACGACTCCCCGTCACTCGCGCGACGCGGAATCCCTGAGGTTGGTGGCCACGAGCTACCTCCCAAGGGTCGCGGATGGCGGCTCGCCGTAGCGCTCGCGATATGCCGCCGCGAAGCGGCCGACATGCGCGATGCCGTTCGCACGCGCGATCGCGGCGACCGTGGCGCCGTCGGCCGTGCACGCTGCGAGAAGCGCGGTTCGCGCCGCCTCGAGGCGGCGGCTCCGCACCCAACTCATGGGCGAGCATCCGAGTTCGCGCCGGAACGCCTCGTACAGGGTGCGCTCGCTGACGTGCGCGGCGGCGGCGAGCGTCTCGACAGTCGCGTTCGCCGCACCGTTCTCGCGCACGGCATCCGTCGCCGCTCGCACGACAGCCGCAGCCGACGCAGATGCCTCGGGGCTCGTCGCCACAGCGTCGGCCTGACTGTGGTCGTGTTCGAGCAGCAGGAGCGATACGAGAAGTTCTTCGAGTTCTGCCGCGAGCGGTTCGGGCACGCCATCGCCGGCGAAGCTGTCCGCCGTCGCGATCACGGTGCCGATGGCGGCCGAGAGCGCCCGGTCGCCGCCCCCGCGATCGACGATCGGGGCGAACGAGAGTCGTCGCGGGGCGCGCAGACCGCTCATCGCGCGGAGCTTGGCGAGAATGCGCGCGGCGTCGAGACGGACGACGAGCAATCGAAGGTCAGGTGACCACCGCATCCGCACCCGATCGTGGGGCGAGATGATGACGCCCGCGCCCGGACGGACGGTGGCGACGGAGTCGTGTGCGGACTCGGTCGCGACGTCGAGCCGGCCCGCGAGCGGCAGATGGATGGCGAGGAACGATTCGAGCGGCGCAGGCGCGATTTCGACGGCGGCGCCGTAGGCGAATGAGAGCAGGCCGACACCCCCGACGTTCGTGTGCCGGATGTCGGCGTCGAAGGCCGCCTCGCTTCCGTCCACGCGCATCCGGTGCCGGTTCATGAGCGTGCTCGCGGCCGCGTGCGTCGCGACCGGATCGTTCGAACGGACCGAGCGAAATCTCGCCAAGGGCCATACCTGTCTGACAGCGTGCACGCGCCCACCTCCTCGTGGTGACGACGCTACGCAGGCTACCCGCGGAGCCCCGATGCCGCTCGGTCACCACGAACCGCGGCCGCCCCGGCCTCGCGGCTAGCTCATCATGCCGCCGCCTGGCGGCGCCGCCTGAACCGTCACGGCGCCGGTCGTGTCAGGCACCTCCTCGACCTCGAGGGCCTGCTCGAACTGCGCGTTGTAGAGACGCCAGTATGCGCCCTTCGCGTCGAGCAACTCGTCGTGCGTGCCCTGCTCGACGATGCCGCCGTTCTCCATCACGAGGATCAGGTCGGCGTCACGGATCGTCGAGAGCCGGTGCGCGATGACGAAGCTCGTACGGCCGGTGCGAAGCGCGGCCATGGCGTGCTGCAGCAGCAGCTCGGTGCGCGTGTCGACCGAGCTCGTCGCCTCGTCGAGGATCAGCACCTCGGGGTCGGCGATGAACGCCCGCGCGATCGTGAGCAGCTGCTTCTCGCCCGCCGACACGTTCGACGCCTCCTCGTCGAGGACGGTGTCGTACCCGTCGGGCAGGGTGCGCACGAACCTGTCGACGTAGGTCGCCTCGGCCGCCGCCTGGATCTCCTCGTCGGTCGCGTCCTCCCGCCCATAGCGGATGTTGTCGCGGATCGAACCTTGGAACAGCCACGGATCTTGCAGCACCATGCCGGTGCGCGCACGCACGTCGTGCCGCCGCAGCGTCGAGATATCTTGGCCGTTGAGCACGATCTCGCCAGAGTTCAGCTCGTAGTACCGCATGACGAGGTTCACGAGCGTCGTCTTGCCCGCGCCGGTCGGGCCGACGATCGCGACGGTTTGCCCTGGCTGCACGGTGAAGTTGAGGTCGTGGATGAGCGGATTCTCGGGGTCGTAACTGAATGCGACGTCGCGGAACTCGATCGTGCCATCGCCCTGCGCAAGCTCTGGAGCGTCAACGGCGTCTGGCTCTTCCTCCTCGACGTCGAGCAGCTCGAACACCCGCTCCGCAGACGCGGTTGCGGACTGCACGACGGCGGCCATGCCGCCGAGCTGCGTGAGCGGTTGCGAGAACTGCTGCGAGTACTGGATGAACGCCTGCACGTCGCCGAGCCGCAGGTTGCCGCCCGCGACGAGGAGCCCGCCGATGACGGCAATCGCAACGTACGACAGGTTCCCGATGAACATCATCGCCGGCATGATGATGCCGCTGAGGAACTGCGCCTTGAAGCTCGCCTTGAAGAGCTGCTGATTCTCATCGTCGAACGCCTCGCGCGTCTCGCGTTCGCGCCCGAACACACGCACGAGCGCGTGACCCGAGAACGACTCCTCGACGCGGGCGTTGAGGCGCCCGGTGCGCTTCCACTGCTCGGTGAATGCCTTCTGCGACCGCGGCCCGATCACGCCGAGCACGATGCCGGTGAGCGGCACGATGCACAGCGCGACGAGCGCGAGCTGCCACGAGATCGAGAACATCATGATGAGCACGCCGAAGACGGTCAGGATGCTCGTGATGGCCCCGGAGAGCGATTGCTGCAGCGCTTGGGTCATGTTGTCGATGTCGTTGGTCACGCGGCTGAGCAGTTCGCCGCGCTGCACTCGGTCGAAGTAACTGAGCGGCAGGCGGTGGATCTTCTCCTCGACCCGCTCGCGAAGCCGATGCATGGCCTTCACCATGATGAGGTTCATGAGGTAGCCCTGCAGCCACATCAGAAACTCGGCGACGACGTAGAGCGCGAGCACGAACAGCACGATCATGCCAAGCCGCTCGAAGTCGATGCCCTGGCCCGGCGTGATGGTCATCGCGCCGACCATGTTGGCGAAGTCGTCTTCCCCCTGCTCGCGGAGGCTCTCGACGATCATGTCCTGCGTGAGGCCCTCGGGCAGTTGCGCCGAGATCGCCCCCTCGAAGATCGTGTTGGTTGCCTCGCCGAGCACCTTCGGCGTCGCGACTTGCAGCACGACGGCGAAGGCGCCCATGACGATGACCGACCAGAGCACGATCTTGTATGGCGCGAGCAGGCCGATCAGGCGCTTGAAGCTCGGCCAGAACTGCTTCGGCTTGCCGCCGGACATGCCGCCGTCATTGCCGTCTGCAGCGATGCGCGCCTGCTCGGCGAGCTCGAACTCCTCCGCCTCTTCCGGCGTCATATTCGCGGTGCGGCTGGTCGCCGATGCATCCGTCATCGTGCTGCCTCCGCTCCGAGCTGGGACTCGACAATTTCTCTGTAGGTGTCACTCGTCTCGAGCAGGTGATCGTGCGTTCCGATGCCGACGGCGCGCCCGCCCTCGAGCACGACGATCCGGTCGGCCTCGACGACGGTCGAGACTCGCTGCGCGACGACGATCTTGGTCACCTCTGGCAGCTCGTTCCAGAGCGCCTTGCGCAACCGCGCGTCGGTCGACAGGTCGAGGGCGGAGAACGAGTCGTCGAACACGAGGATCTCCGGCTCGTGCATGATCGCCCTTGCGATCGACAGCCGCTGCCGCTGACCGCCCGACACGTTGGTGCCGCCCTGCGCGATACGCGAGTCGATCCCGCTGTCGCGCTTTTCGACGAAGTCGCGCGCCTGGGCGATCTCGAGCGCCCGCCACATCTCGTCCTCGGTCGCGCCGGACTTGCCGAACTCGAGGTTCGAGCGGATGCTCCCCTTGAACAGGAACGGACGCTGCGGAACCAGCCCGATGCGCCGCCAGAGCAGGCCCGGGTCGGCTTCGCGAACATCGACGCCGTCGACGAGCACGGTGCCCTCGGTCACGTCGAACAGGCGCGGGATCAGGCCGATGAGCGTGGTCTTCCCCGCGCCGGTCGAGCCGACGATCGCGACGGTCTCGCCGCGGTTCGCCGTGAACGAGATGTCACTCAGCACGGGCTCGTCGGCACCGGGGTAGGTAAAGCCGACGCCGCGGAACTCGACGCGGCCGACCTCGGGAAAGTCGGAGACCGGGGAGGCGACCGTCGTCACCGACGTATCGGTCGCGAGCACCTCGGAGATGCGCTCGGCGCACACGGCGGCGCGCGGAATCATCACGGTCATGAACGAGGCCATGAGCACGCCCATCAGGATCTGCATGACGTACTGCATGAAGGCGAAGATCGTGCCGACCTCGATGTCGCCATTGCCGACCCTGATGCCGCCGAACCAGACGACGGCGACGACCGTGACGTTGAGCACGAGCATCGCGAGCGGAAAGAGCAGCACGAACAGCTCGCCGACCTTGCGGCCGACCGTCATGAGATCGAAATTCGCGACCTCGAACCGCTCGCGCTCGATGTCTTCGCGCACGAAGGCGCGCACGACGCGGATGCCCGTGAGCTGCTCGCGCAGGATGCGGTTGACGGCGTCGATCTTGGTCTGGAACGTGCGGAACAGCGGCACCATGCGCGCGATCACGAACCCGGCGAGCACGAGGAGCAGCGGCACCGCGACGGCGATGAGCCAGCTCAGCCCGAGGTCTTGCCTGAGCGCCATGATGACGCCGCCGATCGCCAGCATGGGCGCCGAGACCAGCATGGTCGAGCCCAGCATGACGAGCATCTGCACCTGCTGCACGTCGTTCGTGTTGCGGGTGATGAGCGAGCCGGGGCCGAACTGCGACACCTCGCGCTCGGAGAACGTGCTCACGCGCGCGAAGACCTGCGTGCGGATATCGCGGCCGACGCGCATCGCGGCCTGTGCCGCGAAGTACGTGGCGATGATCGAGCCGATGATCTGCCCGAACGAGACGATCAGCATGACGCCGCCCCGCTGCCAGATGTACTCGGTGTCGCCGTTGGCCACGCCCTGGTCGACGATGTCGGCGTTGATGCTCGGCAGCGTGAGGGCGGCGAGCGCTTGGAGAAACTGGAACACGAGCACGCCGATCAGCAGCGGCAGGTACGGCCGCAGCGATCTGGTGAGCAGTTTGATGAGCATGGTTCCCTCGGCGGAATAGTCGGCGTGCGGAGATTGCGTCGTTGAGATGCAGCGTAGGTGCACCCTGAGACATCGCGGTGGCCGCGAGTCGTCCGCGACGGCTGCGGGAAACAGCTGCGCGGGCGGACAACGCGACCACTACGAATCTTCACCCCTGACGTAGGGGCGGGGTCAACCCGGGTAGCCACCGCTTTCTCTCACGGGGGTCACGCAACCGTTCTAGCGCCCACCGAGGACAGCATCCGACCGCATTCGGCGGCGCCGAGCTATCGGAGCTGCGTCAACT
>JBQDJW010000078.1:0-8274 GCA_052086425.1 Pseudoclavibacter sp.
AAGGCTGCACGCTCGCAGCGTCAGACTGTCGCGACCGAGGCTGCCGCCGAGTCGGCGCCCGCGCGTGGCGTGTCGTCGCCCGCTGCTCGCATCGCATCCGCGTCGAAGACCACCGCAGCGGAGTAGCCCATGGCCGGCGACACGATCATCACCGTGGTGGGCAACCTCACGGCAGATCCTGAGCTCCGCTACACCCATAACGGCCTCGCCGTCGCGAACTTCACGATCGCTTCGACGCCGCGCATCTTCGATCGCCAGGCGAACGAGTGGAAGGACGGGGAAGCCCTGTTCCTCCGCGCGTCGGTCTGGCGCGAGTTCGCCGAGCACGTCGCGTCGAGCATGCAGAAGGGCTCGCGCGTCATCGCGCAGGGCCGACTCAAGCAGCGCTCGTACGAGACGAAGGAGGGCGAGAAGCGCACCTCCTACGAGCTCGACATCGACGAGATCGGCCCGAGCCTCCGCTACGCGACTGCCCAGGTCACCCGCACGTCGGGCGGCTCAGGGTCAGGCGGCGCCCAGCGCGCGTTCGGCGGCGGCAACGCTGGTGGCAACGGCGGCAGCAGTGCGCCCGCCCAGCGTCAGGCGCCCGCAGCAGACCCGTGGGGTCAGCCGCAGGCACCGCAGGGCGGCGGCAACGGCGGCTGGGCCACCCCAGGCGCGACCAACGATTTCGACGAGCCCCCCTTCTAACGGGCGCCCGTCTCATCTGAACAAAAGGAAAATCCCATGGCCGGAAAGGCAAGCGGCGACCGCCGCAAGGGTGCACGCGGAAAGGGCAAGCCCGCTGCACCCGCGAAGAGCATTCGCGTTGGCGTCATCGACTACAAGGACGTCAGCACCCTCCGCAAGTTCATCTCGGAGCGCGGCAAGATCCGCGCTCGTCGCATCACCGGTGTCTCCGTGCAGGAGCAGCGCCTCATCGCCCGCGCAGTCAAGAACGCGCGCGAGATGGCACTGCTGCCGTACGCGGGCTCGGGCCGCTAGGGGGCGAGACAGCATGGCAAAGATCATTCTGACCCACGAGGTCTCCGGCCTCGGCACCGCTGGTGACGTGGTCGAGGTCAAGAACGGGTACGCCCGCAATTACCTCGTTCCGCAGGGCCTCGCCGTGACGTGGAGCCGAGGCGGCGAGCGCCAGATCGAGCAGATTCGCGCCGGCCGCGCCGCGCGCGAGCTCGCCTCGCTCGAGGACGCTCAGGCGCTCAAGGCCACCCTCGCAGGCGCCACCGTGCGTCTCGAGGTCAAGGCCGGCGGCGAAGGCCGACTCTTCGGCTCGGTTCGCGGCCCGCAGGTCGCCGACGCCGTCGCCGAGCAGGGCTACGGCACGATCGACGGCCGCAAGGTCGAGTTCCCGAACCCGATCAAGTCGGTCGGCACGCACGAGGCGACGGTTCGTCTCCGCGACGACATCGTCGCAACGATCGCCCTCGAGGTCGTCGCCGCCAAGTAGAGCAATGCTCATGTTCGGCACACTCTGAGTGTGTCGTGCAGCACTCTTCGACGTCGTCGAGGAGTCGTGCTCACTGCGAAACGCGCCCCGCGCATCCCCTGCCCCTTGCGGGTACCGGATGCGCGGGGCGCGTTCGCGTTTCCGGCCCTCGGTCGGCCCATCGGTCGGCGTCGCCTGTGGAGAAATGCCCAGGATGCGCGGGATGCGTGTGCGTTCCCGCTCGGCGCGCGGCGACACGCAGAGGTTCAACCCCTGCTTGAAGTCGGACTTCTCCACAGGTGGTCAAGTTCGAGAAATGCCAGGTCGCGCTAGGAAAAGTCACCCACTGTCCGAATGCGCGGTGCACAGATTTCCACAGACTCGTGGCGCGTCTCCACACGTGTCCACGGCGTGTCCACAGAGTTATCCACAGGCGCCCGCTCTCGGTGGCCTATCGTTGTCCCAGCCTTGGCTCCGGTCGCCGTCCCCACGTCGCCGGATGCCGCTTTCGACGCAGTGTCCGAGGGGTGCAGTACACCTGTGTCTGCGTCAGCGATCCAGTGCGCCCGGCGCAGTAGAAAGGAGCCACCCAGGTGTCGATTTCTCACATTGCGGCCGTCTCGACCGACGGGGAGCGTGAGGCCCGCGACTCGGTCCGCACGCCGCCGCACGACCTTCTCGCCGAGCAGTCGGCGCTCGGGGGCATGCTGCTGTCGAAGGACGCGGTCGCCGATGTCGTCGAGTCGGTCCGCGGTGTCGACTTCTACGTGCCGAAGCACGAGATCATCTTCGAGGCGATCCAAGACCTCTACGCGACCGGCGAGCCGACCGACGTCATCACGGTCACCGACCAGCTCACCAAGTCGGGCGAGCTGAGTCGGGCTGGCGGCGCCGAATATCTGCACACGCTCGCCGGCATCGTGCCGACGGCCGCGAACGCCGGCTACTACGCCGAGATCGTCGGCGAGCGCGCCGTGCTGCGCCGCCTCGTCGAGGCGGGCACGCGCATCGTGCAGATGGGGTACGGCGGCGAGGGCGAGGTCGTCGAGCTCGTCAACCAGGCGCAGGCCGAGATCTACGGCGTCACCGGCGGGGTCGAGTCCGAAGACTTCGTGCCGCTCGGCGTTGCGATCGAAGAGGCGCAGAACGACATCGACATCGCCCAGAACCGTGACGGCGCGATGGCCGGTGTGCCGACGGGATTCACCGAGTTCGACCGGCTCACCAACGGCCTGCACGGTGGGCAACTCATCATCGTCGCTGCGCGCCCCGGGCTCGGCAAGTCGACGCTCGCGCTCGACTTCGCGCGCTCGGCCGCCCTCCACCACGACCAACCGGCTATTTTCTTCTCGCTCGAGATGGGGCGAAGCGAGCTCGCGATGCGCATGATGTCGGCCGAGGCGAGCGTGCGGCTGAACAAGATGCGCACGGGCGGCCTCGACCAGAACGACCAAGCCGACCTGGCCCGCGCGGCCGGCCGCATCAACGATAAGCCGCTCTTCCTCGACGACAGCCCCAACATGACGCTCGTCGAGATCCGCGCGAAGTGCCGCCGCATCAAGCAGAAGCACGGTCTCAAGCTGGTCGTCATCGACTACCTGCAGCTCATGACGTCGGGCAAGCGCGTCGAGAGCCGCCAGCAGGAGGTCTCGGAGTTCTCTCGTGCCCTCAAGCTGCTCGCGAAGGAGCTCGATGTGCCAGTCATCGCCCTCTCGCAGCTCAACCGAAACTCGGAGCAGCGCGCCGACAAGAAGCCCCAGGTGAGCGACCTGCGCGAGTCGGGCTCGCTCGAGCAGGACGCCGACATGGTGCTGCTGTTGCACCGCGACGGCGCATACGAGAAGGACCACCCGCGCGCCGGCGAAGCCGACCTCATCGTCGCGAAGCACCGAAACGGCCCGACCGACACGATCGCGCTCTCCTTCCAGGGCCACCTCTCGCGCTTCGGCAACATGGCGCCGGCCCAGCAGTTCGGGTAGGCGCTTCGGCCGCGTCGCCGACGGTGAGATGATCTCCTGATGCCCGACGCGGCGTCGACGCGAACTGTCGACGCGCATCCGGCCGGACGAAAGGACCCCGAAGCACGTGGCAGAGATTCTTCGGCTCGACGGCGTCGGCTTCGTGCGGAACGGCCGGCGGATCCTCGCCGACATCGACCTGATGGTGCGAGCGGGGGACCACTGGGCGCTCCTCGGCCCGAACGGAGCCGGGAAGAGCACGATCCTCAGTATGTGCGGCGCCGAGCAGCACCCGACCACGGGCACCGTCGAGGTGCACGGGCAGCGGCTCGGGCGGGTCGAGATCCGCAAACTGCGCGAGTCGATCGGGCACGTCAACCCCCGCCACCCGCTCCGCTCGCCGCTCACGGTACGGCAGGTCGTGCTCACCGGGGCGACGGGGACCGTCGAGCTCATGAACCGGTGGGAGCCGGACGACGCCCTCATCGCCCGGGTCGACGACGCGATCGACCTGCTCGGCCTCCGCCGCGTCGAGAACGCGCTGTGGCCCACCATGTCGCAGGGCGAGCGCGGGCGCACACTCATCGCCAGGGCGCTCGTGACCGACCCGCCGCTGTTGCTGCTCGACGAGCCGTCGACCGGCCTCGACGTCGCCGCTCGGGAGCAGTTCCTCGAAACCCTCGACCGCCTCCACGCGTCGAAGCCCGACCTCGCGACCGTGCTCGTCACGCATCACCTCGAGGAACTGCCGGAGACGACGACGCACGCGATGCTGATCGCACGAGGGCGCGTGCTCGCGGGCGGTCCGGCGCACGAGGTGCTGACGACCGATCTCGTCACCGAGGCCTTCGAGCATCCGATCGACATCGAATACCGAGACCAGCGTTGGCAGGCGCGCGCGAGGCGCACGGCCCCGCAAGCGCACGCGCCGGCAGGGCCGTAGCGGGCGAGCGGGCGCGCCTACTCCATCTGTTCGAGCGTCTTGCCCTTCGTTTCCCGCACCCACACCCAGACGAAGAAGAGCGACAGCAGCGACATGACCGTATAGAGGCCGTAGGCGATGCCGAGGCCCGCGTCGGCCAGGCTCGGGAACGTCACCGAGACGACGAAGTTCGCGAGCCACTGGGCGGCGGCCGCGACTGAGATCGCGTACGCGCGGATGCGGTTGTTGAACATCTCGCCGAGCAGCACCCAGACCACCGGGCCCCACGTCACCCCGAAGAAGATGACGTAGAGGTTCGCTGCGAGCACCGCGATGACGCCGGCGGCCCCGGCGAGAACGGGCTGCGTCGCGCCGTCGACGGTCTCGGTCGCGGCGGTTCCGAAGATCACGGCCATGGTCCCGAGCGAGATCACCATGCCGGCCGAGCCGATGAGCAGCAGCGGTTTTCGGCCCAGCTTGTCGACGAGCAGAATCGCGATCACGGTCGCGACGATGTTGACGATCGACGAGATCACGCTCGTGAAGAGGGCATCGGACTCGTCGAAGCCGACGGCCTGCCAGAGCATCGTCGAGTAGTAGAAGATGACGTTGATGCCGACGAACTGTTGGAAGATCGACAGGACGACGCCGATCCAGACGATCGGCAGCAGCCCGAGCCGCGGGCCCGAGATGACGCGGATCGACTGGGTCCTCTCGAACGAGAGGGTCGATCGGATCTGTCGGATCGTCTCGGTCGGCGTGCCGCCGACGTAGTGTTCGAGGATCCGCTCGGCCTCGCTCTCCTTTCCCTTGCTGACGAGAAAGCGCGGCGACTCTGGGATCAGGTACGCGAGCACTCCGTAGATGATCGCGGGCACGCACTCTGCCATGAACATCCAGCGCCACGCCTCGAGACCGAACCACAGCATCCCGCCCGCCCCGCCCGCGAGTTGCGCGAGCGCGAAGTTGCTGAGCAGCGACACGAAGATGCCGACGACGATCGCCATCTGCTGCAGCGTGCCGAGTCGACCTCGCACGTTCGCTGGCGACACCTCGGCGATGTAGGCCGGCGCGATCACGCTCGCAGCGCCGACGGCGAAGCCGCCGAGGATGCGGAACGCCGTCAGCGCCCAGATATCCCACGCCAGACCGGATGCGATGGCCGAGATGAGGAAGACGAGTGCGGCGATCTTCATGACCTGGATGCGCCCAAGATGCGCTGAGATCGGCCCCGCGAACCAGGCGCCGACCGCGCAGCCGAGGAGGGCTCCGGCGACCGAGAACCCGAGCAGGAAGGCGCTCGCTCCGCTCCACTCGCCGACCGCGCCGACCGCGCCGTTGATGACGGCCGTGTCGAAGCCGAAGAGAAACCCGCCCATCGCGGCGGCCGCCGCGATCATCACGACCCGGGAGACGGGCGGAACCGCCGCCACTCCCTGGGCAGAACCCGAACCGCTCACGTGAACCACTCCGTCCCAGAAGCACGCTCGTCGCGCTGTCGCGCCGACGCTCCGTTGCGTCGTTGTCGCCTGAGCTTCGTTCAATCCGCCGACGGCGTCAAGACCGGCCCCGATACCTCACGGCCGCGTCCCGGGCGTCAGTGGCCGGCGGTGACCCCTTCGGGAGTCTCGCCACCCTCCGTGAACGACGGACGCTTGCCGAGCATCCGGCCGATGAGCACGATGACGCCGACGATCAGGGCGCCGGCCGCGAGGCCGACGATCGCGGAGACCAGCGTGTCGCCGAACCACACGACGACCGCCCCTGCGGGCTCGAGGAAGTGCTCGATGCCGTGCAGGGCGTCGGTCGCGAACGCGACACCGACCTCGCCGAGGTTGACGATGAGGAGGTGGCCGCCGACCCAGAGCATCGCGACCGTGCCGATCACGCTGATCACGCGGAAGACGACGGGCATCGACTTCGCGATGCGCACGCCCGTGTGGCGCAGGTGCTTCGCGCCGCCCGTCGCGAGCCCGAGGCCGATGTCGTCGATCTTGACGAGGAGCGCCACGGCGCCGTACACGATCAGGGTCATGGTGAGGGCGATGACCGCCAGGGCGCCGAGGGTGAACCAGAAGCCCGCGGACGTGTCGAGGTTCGCGAGCGAGATGAGCATGATCTCGGTCGAGAGGATCAAGTCGGTGCGGATCGCTCCCCACACGAGCTTGTTCTCGTCGCGCTCGCCCTCGTCTTTGTGGCCGTGACCGACGCCGAACCACTCGAGCACCTTCTCGGCGCCCTCGAAACAGAGGTACGCCCCGCCGATGATGAGCAGGAACGGCAGCACCCACGGCGCGAACGCGGTCAGTAGCAGAGCGACCGGAATGATGATGATGAACTTGTTGCCGAGCGAGCCGAGCGCGATCTTGAAGACGACCGGCAGCTCGCGTGCGGGCCTGAGGCCTTGCACGTACTGCGGGGTGACGGCGGCGTCGTCGACGACGACGGCTGCCGCCTTCGACGATGCCTTCATCGCGGCACTCAGAATGTCGTCGACAACCGCGAGCAACCCGACCGACATCGTCATCTCCCAACGTTCGATTACACGAAGCCTCGCGGGGAGTCTGTGCCCGCGCGAGCAGGAGGAAAGCGTACCCGCGGCGAACGACGCGAACGGGCCCATCGGTTCCGTCGACATGAACTCTCTGGTCAAATCAAGCAGGTAAGGCTAACCTAAAGGTTGATCGGCGCCGCACCCGCTCACTCTTCTCCAGCGGCGGCGACCGATGAAGGGACCGAGGCGGAAACACATGGCGAAGCGCAAAGCACCACGCACCCACTTCCTGATCGCGGGTGACAGCATCGACCTCCCCCTGCTGGCCGGCATCGCGTCGCGACTGCCGATCGACGCATACGGCCAGGTCTTCGTCGAGGTCGAGCACCCGATGCAGGTCGAGGCGTGGTCGCTGCCGGACAACATCGCCGTCTCGTGGCTCGTGCGCGAGGGCACCGAGGGCATGTCGCCGCGCGGCGAGCTGCTCGCAGGGGCCGTGAACGGCTGGGTCTCGGAGTGGATGCCCGACGCCGCCGCGCTGCACGAGGCGCCCTACGTCATCTGGATCGGCTGCTCGGCCAGCGAATACGTCGGCGAGCTCGCCGACGACCTGTCGCAGCGCCTGGAGATCGGTCGCCCGCACTCCTGACGTTCCGTTGAGACGGCGCTGCTAGCGTCGACGCGTCGCGGCCGCCTCCCTGCGCGGCGGCGAGCCTCGCGAACGGAGCAGCGTGCCAACAATTCTCTTCGCCCCCTGCACGTTCAACCTGGCCGAGACGACCAGGATGATCGAGATCGCCCGGGCGCTCGGCGACGACTTCGACCCCGTGTTCCTCGCCTACGAGCCCGAGTACACGCACCTCATCGTCGAGGCCGGGTTCGACGTGCGCCAGCTCGGCCCGGTGCTCTCGCCGAAGGGGCGCGCGACCGCGCTCGCATTCGACCAGGGGAGGAGCATCCGCCAACCGTTCTCGACCGGCGCCGTGCGCCGGCGCGTCGAGGCCGAACGCGAGCTCATCCGCGAGGTCGACGCGGCGACCGTGGTCATGGGAACGAACCTCACGTCGCTCATCTCTGCGCGCGCCGAGGACGTTCCCCTCGTCTACGCGGTGCCGTTCGGGCTGACGCGCCCGCACATCGAACAGGCCGATCGGCTCGGCCTCGTGCCGGGTGATGGGGCCGTGTCGGGAGGCGCGGACCGCGCCGTGAGTGCGCTCGTGCGACTCGTCTACGGTCGGCTCCCCGCCGCGCCTCGCGCGTTCACGACCATCGCGAGGGAGGCGGGCGTGCGGCCGACGCGCTCGCTCGCCGACCTGCTGACCGCCGACTGGAACCTCCTCACCGTGCTCGAAGCCGAGCTCGACGGGTTCGACCTCCCAGACCGCTACGTGCGCGTCGGGCCCATCTTCGCCAAGCTCGACGCCCCCGTGCCTGCCATCGTGCGCCAACTGGCGGAGGCTCCTCGCCCTCT
>JBQDJW010000079.1:0-8237 GCA_052086425.1 Pseudoclavibacter sp.
CCGCGGGCGGCGATGACTCGACCGGCGCCGGCACCGAAACGCCCGGTCCGGCCCCCACCCTGGTCGGCCAGACCGCGGCGCAGGAGACCTGCTCGAACGCCGCGTAGCGTCGATTCGGGTACACGGCGTTTTGCCGTTAGTATGAGTCACGCCTTGGAGACGTCGCATAGTCCGGCCGAGTGCACCACCCTGCTAAGGTGGAGTCCCCTTTGAGGGGACCGAGGGTTCAAATCCCTCCGTCTCCGCCACGTCTTGTTGATGGGATCTCGATCCCAAAGGAGCTGCCGCCGGCGGCGCTTTGACGGGCCCGTTAGCCATGTCGGTCAGGCAACCATGACGGTCAGGCGGCGGCCCGTATTCGCTGTCCAGGAGCGAATCGCATCCGCAATAGCGCAGAGCCGATGCCGGCCCGCTGGTGGCGGCTCGCCGGTTCGCCCTCGAATCTGACGCAACCCTTCGGCGCATTCGATTCGCTATGGCACGCTGCTGGCATGGAGAGGGACGACCAGGACGCGAGCGGCGAAGCCGCGTCGCGCGGGCGGCTCAAGTCGCACGCCCGAATCCCCTGGTGGGGCGTCGCCCTCGCCGTCGCGGCCTGGTTCTGCCTGTGGTTCTTCACGCCGGGGCTGCTCGCGAACGGCGTCGGCTCGTGGGTGACGCGCGACGACTCGCTCTCGATCCTCATCGAGACGGCGATAGCGCTGGTGCTCGCCGTCGCGCTCGTCCTCGTGCATCGTCGCTACCGGCGCGAGCTTTTCGCACGCTCATGGCAGGTCTGGGCCTACGCGCTGCCGGTCGTACTCGCAGTCGCCCTTCCGTTCCACTACGAGCTCTCGCTGCCGGTCGGCGTGTACCTGTTCTGGATGACCGTGTCGGTGTTCTGGCAGGACTTCCTCACATTCGGCCTGCTGCAGAGCTACCTGGGGGAGCGGCTGCCGCGCTGGGGCGCGGTCACCGCGACGGCCGTGGTCTTCTGGCTTGGGCACGCGCTGTACCTGCCCGAGCGATTCGGCGCCTCGAGCATCCTGCCCGGCCTTGCCATGCTCGCCCTCGGGCTCATCTTCGCCTCGATGCGTGCCTGGCTCGGGCGGCTGCACCTGCTGCTGGCGCTCCACCTCGCCTTCTACTTCGTCTTCGCCTGACGCGGCGCCTTGACTTCTCGGGCATCGACCGCAGGCCTATCAGTGCCGTCGATAGCCGCATAAGGGATATCGGGTTCAGGGATTGCTCTGGCAGCGGTTGACTCGTGCAAGAACGAAGGAGTTCTGATGACGAATCGTCCCCCCGCCCCGGCCGGCGTCCCCGCGGTGTCTCCCGCGCGGGCCGGCGTCCTGCAGGCCGTGCTGCTGCTCGCCGGAAGCTGCATGCCCGTGCTCGGCTCAGTGCTGATCACCCCGGTGCTTCCCCAGCTCTCGGCTCACTTCGCGAACGAACCGGGCGCCGACGTGCTCGTACCCCTCATCGTGTCGACGCCGGCCCTGCTCGTCGCAATCTTCGCGCCGTTCGCGGGCCAGATCGTCGACCGCCTCGGCCGCAAGCCGTTGCTGATCGTCGCCATGCTCGCCTACGCGGTGCTCGGCACGGCCCCGCTCTACCTCGACGGGCTGTGGCTCATCATCGCCAGCCGAGCACTCGTCGGTGTCTGCGAGGCGGCCATCATGACCGTCTGCACCGCACTGATCCTCGACTACTTCCACGAGCCGACGCGGCGCGCGCGCTACCTCGGGCTCCAGACGGTCGCGACGACGCTCGCAGCGACCATCTTCATCGCCCTCGGCGGCGCGCTCGGCGTCGCCGGCTGGCGCACGCCGTTCTGGGTGTATGCGATCAGCATCGTGGTCGCCATTCCGATGTTCTTCGCGCTCTGGGAACCCCGCGCGAGCGAACGCGCGGAGGCCGGCCGCACGACCGCATCCGGGAAACTCTCGGTGCCCGCTGGCGCACTCGTCGGCAAGCTGCTCATCGGCTTGTTCGGCGGATTCAGCTTCTACGTGCTCATCATCCAGCTCAGCTACCTCATCGTGGGGACAGGCGTCGCGGCAGACGACACCCCCACCATCGGTCTCTTCTCGGCGATCGCCTCGCTCTCGACTGCGGTGGCAGGCATCCTGTTCGCCCGCGCCTCGAAGCTGGGGCCGAACCGGCTCATCCCGCTCGCCTTCGGCCTGCAGGCGCTCGGCATGATCGTGATCTGGTTCGGCGGAGGCAACCTCGTCGTGCTCGCGATCGCGGCGATCGTTGCATCGTTCGGCTCGGGACTGCTGCTGCCGTCGCTCGTCACGTGGATCGTCGCCGGCACGACCTTCGCCGAGCGCGGTCGTGTAACGGGGTGGTGGACGACCGTCTTCTTCCTCGGCCAGTTCCTCTCGCCGATCGTCACGGGAATCCTGGCCGGCATCGTCGGCGGTATGCCGATCGCCGTCGGCGTCGTCGGCATAGCGACCGCGATCATGGCGGTTGTCGGGTGGGCCGCGTCGCGAGGCTCGGTCGTTCCGGGCGCTGAGGTGCCGGGCGCGCCCGCCTCCGACCCCGTGCCCGCGCGGGTCGCACCGGCCGCGGGCGCCGCGAACGACCAGCGGTGATGCGCTGCGTCGTCGGGCCGCCCTGACCCGCGGCGCCGCCCGACCGCCGCCCGACCGCCGCCCGACCGTCGAACTACCCCCGCGCGCCCTCATCGCCAGGCCCCACGTCGAACTCGACGGCGGCCTCGGCGAAGAGGGCGCGCATCCATTCGTGGGCCGGGTCGTGCGTGTGCACCGGATGCCACCACAGCGCGTTGCGCAGCGGCGTCGCCTCGAACGGCGGCTCGACGAGCTGCACGCCGCCGATCGCCTGCACAGCGTCGGCGAGCTTGCCCTGCACGAGGCCGAGCCGGTTCGTTCCGGCGATGAACAGGGGCAATGTGAGGAAGCCCTCGACGACGGCCTCGACGCGCGGCTCGAGCCCGAGCTCCTCGAGCTGCTTCGAGGCAGAGGTGAACGCGGTTCGCGACTGGTAGGTGAAGACCCACGGATGCTCGGCGAGCGATTCGAGGGTCAGCCCGGCGGTCGCCTCAGTGTTCTCGGCGGCCGCGACGATGAGCCACCGGTCGCGGAACAGATCCTGGTGCGGCATGCCGGCGAGGAAGCCGTGGGGGATGAGCACGCCGTCGGCGTTGCGCATGCTCGCGTCGATGTCCTCGATGAGCGACGGCGTGTGCAGGGCGAAGCGGAACTGCACGCCAGGCGCCCGCTCGGCCGCGAGCGCGCTCGCGCGCCGCGCCGTCGTCGCGAACGCATAGTCGGAGCCGTAGACCGTGAAGGTGCGGCGCGCGGTCTCGGGGGTCCAGTCGGACTGGGTCTCGAACACGCGCCGCGCCGCCTCGAGCGCCGTCGACGTCTGTTCGGCGAGCCGCGCCGCGAGCGGCGTGAGCTCGTAGCTGTTGCCGCGCCTCGCGAGCAGCCGGTCGTCGAAGTGCGTGCGCAGCCGCGCGAGCGACGCCGAGAGCGCCGGCTGGCTGAGGCGCAGGCGCTCAGCCGCGCGGGTGACGCTGCGCTCGGTGAGCAGGGCGTCGAGCGCCACGAGCAGGTTCAGGTCGAGGCGCGAGAGTGGGGCGTGATCGGCCACGGCGCTGCCGTCCTTTCGACGGATGGTGTTGACGGATGGTACTGACAGATGGTGCTTGCGGGTGACGCAGGTGGAGGGTGCTGGCAAATGATGCAGGTGGATCCTGCGGGCGGGATGCCGACGGCCGTCACTATAAATGAAACTGATCCGAAGCATAGGCATCCGCGGGTTCCCTGATGTATGCGCGGCGCCCACACTCGATACCAGACCCGAACGGCCGCTCGATGGACGCGGCACATGGAAAGGATCGATCGACGATGATCAAGCTTCTCTCGCACCTCTCGTATGTTGCGATCACCACGCCCGATGTCGAGGCGTCCGTCGCCTTCTACGAGCAGCAGGTCGGGCTGACCGTCGTCGACCGCGTCGACGGCGCCGTCTACCTGCGCTGCTGGGGCGATTACTACGCCTACTCGGTGGTCGTCGTGCCAGGCGACGAGCCCGGAATGCAGACCATGGCATGGCGCACCTCGAGCGCCGAGGCGCTCGACGAGGCCGCCAAGCAGATCGAAGCCGCCGGCGTGCAGGGCGAGTGGATCGAGCAACACAAGATCGGTCGCGCCTACCGCTTCACCGGACCGTGGGGCCACTCGATGACGCTGCACTGGGACGTCACGCGCCACCAGGACACCGAGGGCGACCTCGCCTCGCAGTACCCCGACCGCCCGTCGCGTCGCAGCCGCTTCGCCGGCGCGCCCCGCCAGCTCGACCACGTCACGATCGCGACCAGCGACGTCGACGCCTTCGCGAAGTGGTACAACGACGTGCTCGGCTTCCGCATCATGGCCCGCACCGTACTCGACGAGGCCCCCGTCTCGGTCTTCTCGGTACTTACGACCAACGAGAAGTCGCACGACCTCGGCGTCGTGCTCGACGGTTCGACTCGCGCCGGCCGCATCAACCACTACGCCTTCTGGGTCGACACCCGCGAAGAGCTGCTGATCGCGGCAGACACGCTGCTCGAGAACGGCGTCGGCATCGAGTACGGCCCGTCGATCCACGGCATCGGCGAGCAGAACTTCCTCTACTACCGCGAGCCCTCGTCGCTGCGCATCGAGCTCAACACGGGCGGCTATCGCAACTACGTGCCCGACTGGGAGCCGAACACGTGGCGCCCGTCGCAGGGGTCGAACAACTTCTACCGCAACGGCACCATGCCGATGTCGATGACCGAGTCGTTCCCGCCCGCCGACGGCCCGAGCGCCACCGAGGAGGGTGTGCCAGACGAGGTTCGCGACGCCCTGCTCAACCCCTACGCGAAGCAAGGGCAGGGCTAACACCCCGCGTGGCCGGGGCCGGATCGTCGGCCCCGGCCTCCACGCGTTTCTGCCGACGGGGCCGAAACGCGACAAGCGCCCCGGCGACGGGGGCGCGACGACACCGAGGGACGGGGAGAAAGAGGCGAAGATGCCAGACACGACGCAGGCAGCGACACAAGCCGGGCTCACAGCGCCGGCGGCGCACACGGGGCCGGATGCTCCGTTTGCGATTGCGAGATACCGCGAGCCCGCGGGCGGCGCGGATGCGGGTGGCGCGACGGGCGCATCCGGTGAACCGCGTGTCGGCCTGGTCGCGGGAGACCGCATCAGGCCTCTCGGAGCCGACGACCTCGGTGCCGCGACGCTCAACGAGTTCCTCGCGGCCGGCGATTGGAACCGCCTCGAGGCCCTCGCGGCCGAGGCCGGCGACGCCACCCCGTGGCGCCCGCTCGCCGAGGTCGTGCTCGCGGCGCCCGTCGAGCCGCGCCAGGTGCTGCAGGCGGGCGCGAACTATCGCCAGCACGTCATCGAACTCGTCGCATCCGGTCTTCGCAAGAAGGACGACCTGACCGAGGCCGAGGCGCGCGAGCGCGCCGGTAAGGTCATGGACGCGCGCGCCGCGAGCGGCCGCCCGTTCATCTTCCTCGGGCTTCCGCAGTGCGTGGTCGGCGACGACGTGCCGCTCGTGCTGCCCGCCGACGCCGAGACGCACGACTGGGAGCTCGAGCTCGCGATCGTGATCGGGCGCGAAGCGTTCCGCGTGAGCCGAGACGACGCGTTCGACTACATCGCCGGCTTTACGATCGTGAACGACATCACGACGCGCGAACTGGTCTTCCCTGGTGACGTCGGCGATATCGGCGCCGACTGGTACCGCGCGAAGAACGCCCGCGGGTTCCTGCCGACCGGTCCGTTCCTCGTGCCGGCCCAGTTCGTCGAGGCGAACGACGCGAGCGTGAAGCTCGACCTGAACGGCGAGGTCATGCAGGACGCCTCGACGAGCGACCTGCTGTTCGGCATCGCCGCGATCATCGAAGAGGCATCGAAGACGCTGCCGTTGCTGCCTGGCGACCTCGTGCTGACGGGCAGCCCTGCTGGCAACGGCCAGTTCTGGGGGCGGTTCCTGCGAGACGGCGACGTCATGACGGGCACCGTCGCGAACCTCGGCACGCAGACGGTGCGCTGCGTCGCGGAGTAGGCGCGGGGTCCGGCCGGACACCACCGCAAACCATCACTCAAGAACAGAGAGGTTCTGACCATGACCGCAGTGAAGCGTGTCGCAATCGCCGGGGCGGGCCTGACCGGGCTCGCCGCCGCAATCCAGCTGGCGAAAGCCGGTGTCGAGGTCGACGTCTTCGAGCGTCGCGCTGCCCTCGCGGCGAAGGGCTCGGGCATTTCGCTGCAGGGCAACGCGCTGCGCGCGTTCGACCAGCTCGGCGTGTGGGAGCAGGTGCGTGACGCCGGGTACTCATACAACGGGCTCAAGTTGCGCGCTCCTGGTCCGGATGCCCCGATCGTCGCCGACCTGCCCGAGGTCGCCACGGGCGGGCCCGACTACCCGGCGGGGCTCGGGATGCTCCGTCCCGATCTCGCGCGCATCGTGCACGACCATGCGGTCGCCAGCGGCGTTGCCGTGCACTTCGGGCAGGAGGTGACCGCCGTCTCGCAGGCCGAGGGTCTCCAGGTCGTCGCCGTCGACGTGAACGGCGAGGCGCGCGGCGACTACGACCTCGTGATCGGCGCCGACGGCCTCAACTCGTCCGTGCGCTCGCTCATCGGCATCGAGACGGCGCCCGAACGCACCGGCATGGGCATCTGGCGCGGCATCGTGTCGCGCCCGGCCGAGGTGCAGAGCACCGAGCTGTACTACGGCGGACCCCTCTACATCGCGGGCTACACGCCGACCGGCGAGAACTCGATGTACGTGCTGCTCGTCGAGGCGGTGCAAGACCGCAGCGGCGTCGGCGACGACGAGGCGGTCTCGATCATGCACGAAGCGACTCGCGCATACGGCGGCCCGTGGGAGCAGGTTCGCGCCGACCTCGAGCGCGGCGAGGGCATCCACCCGAACTACACGGCGTTCACGCAGCACCTCATCGAGGGGTCGTGGAACCGCGGCCGCGTCGTCGTCATCGGCGACGCCGCGCACAGCTGCCCGCCCACCATCGCGCAGGGCGCGGCTCAGGGCCTCGAAGACGCCGTCGTGCTCGCGGAGCTGCTCGTCGCGGCCGATGACGGCGCCGTCGACGACGCGCTCTGGACGGCGTTCCACGAGCGCCGAGTCCCGCGCGCGAAGGCCGTCGTCGACGCCTCGGTGCAGCTCGGACAGTGGCAGCTCGACGGGGATCGCGAAGCCGACAGCGGCGGCCTCATCTTCGGCATCGCGAAGCAGATGGCGGTGCCCGCGTGAGCGGCGGCGCCGAGGGCGCGGGCGGCGCGGGCGAGGGCAGGGGCAGCGCGAACAGTGCCGAGCCCGCCGGCGCCACCGGCGCGAGCGGCGCATCCGCCGTCGCGGTCACCGATGTCCACGCCCACGTGCTGCTGCCGTCCGTCGCGGCCGAGGTCGAGCGGCGCGCGCCCGACCTGTTCGCCGAGGCGGCCGAGCTCGACAACCGTCGCAACGGGGCCGAAAGCCAGGCCGTCTCCGGCCCGATGGTCGGCTCGCGCATCCCGAAACTCACGCAGCTCGACGTGCGTCTCGCCGACATGGACGAGCGCGGCGTCGACCGGCAGTGGGTGAGCGTCTCGCCCAACCACTACTACCCGTGGGCGCCAGAGGGGCTCGCGGTGTGGGTGGCCGGCGAGATCAACCGGCTCGTCGCCGAGCACGTCGCCAAGGCGCCCGAACGCCTCGTCGGCCTCGGCGTGATCCCGATGCAGCACCCGCATCGCGCCGTCGAGTACCTCGACGACGCTGTGCTCGGGCGCGGGCTCATCGGCGTCGAGATCTCGTCGTTCGCGGGCGATGTCGAGCTCAGCGACGAACGGCTCGAGCCGTTCTGGGCGCGCGCCGCCGAGCTGGGCGCGGTCGTGTTCTTGCACCCATTCGGCTGCAGCCTCGACGAGCGGCTCGACCGCTTCTACCTCGCCAACACGGTCGGTCAGCCGGCCGAGAACGCCGTCGCGCTCTCCCACCTCATCTTCGCGGGCGTGCTCGATCGCCACCACGGCCTGAAGCTCGTCGCCGCGCACGGCGGCGGCTACCTGCCGTTCGCGATGGGGCGCTCCGACCACGCCTGGCGCGTGCGCCCCGACGCGCAGAAGTGCGCGCACGCGCCGTCGACCTATTTGTCGAAGCTGTGGTTCGACACGGTCGTGCCCGCCCCCCCGGCCCTCCGCTACCGGGTCGAGACCCCCGGGGCCGACCCGGGG
>JBQDJW010000080.1:0-8223 GCA_052086425.1 Pseudoclavibacter sp.
CACTCCCGGGACCGCGCGGGTTGGAGACCTGCTCCCACGACGTCCCTGGGAGCGCAACCCGCCGGTCCGCGTGCGACGTGAACCGGATGCTGGAGGCGCGTCAGCCACCTCGGGGCATCAGATGTTGACGGCTTGGAGTTCGCGGATCTCGACCTGCGTCGACGCGGAAGCAGTGGCTGAAAGCGTGCCGGTCGAACCGTCAGTCGCCGATGTCCACGTTATCGTCCAGGTGCTCGTCGCCGTCACCGAGTACATCCCGCCGGGCTGATCGTTCGACGGCTGCGTGTACCGGTGACCGCACGACGGCGAATCAACATTGCCGTACGACGTCGTGTAGATATGGCCGAGACCGCACGTCACTGTCGATCCGTCCCCCATGTCCCACGACACTGTCGTGACCTGCGCCTCGAAATCGATCGTCTGCCCGCCCGTCGAACCCGAATACGAGTACACGCCCCACGTCGACGGCGACGGATCCTGCACCCACGTCCAAATCGGCACACCGACATACGACCTCCGATGCCCCCACTCGGGATTCACCCGAGGAGCCATCCCGATCTCGATCGACTCCGGAGCGAATGTCCCGACAAGCGCCGCCGCCGCCTCCGGCGCAGGAATCGGCGGAGGAGGTGGGGCGACCTCGGGCTCGCCACCGTCGTCAGCATCCTCGGATCCTGTATCGGCGCCGGATCCGCCTTCATCACCGCTGCCATCAGGCGCGGCACCCGCATCGCACCTGTCCCAGGCTGGCGCTGTCAACGACGCATTGCACGTCCCACAATCCACGTCAGTACAAAGTGGCTCGTTACCGACATCATCGGACGGTGAGGTTCCGGCAATCGCCGCAGGCGAGCAAATCGCTGACATGATCGAAAGCAACAGCACTGCAAGGCAAATAAAGCTCATTCTAGGTGCCCGCGTCTGTACATATTTCAGCACGTGTAGTCCGCATCAGAGACTTTGGCAAATTCCAAGACGAACCAGGAGGACGATTGTGGCACGTATGCAACAAGCATACGTGCTGGCGCAGGAGAGTTCTGCACAACTTCCACGGGGTTCCCATCGGCATCAGTTACTGATATGTCGCCCGTCCCGCTGCACAGAAATAGCAGAACTCCACCGTAATCGTTCTCCGGGTTGTCGGGGTCAGCCGCAACTGTGCCGCGCTCCTCAAATAATTCAATATATGATGTTCCTGACCTATCATGGCCATTGGACACAAGGTTGGCCGCGTTGCTCTTAATGAGGTCCGCTATGTTATCTTTTGCAATTAGGTCCACGAGACTCGTGTCCTCGGGGTGCTCGTTCATCACCTCAGCCTGAACGAGAAAAAACGCATTCGCCGCCCGAATTGCCCAATAGATTGCCTCGTCCTCTGACGTCGGCGCGTCAGTGACGAGCGGAAGATCGGCGGTCGATGGCGTCACCGGAACCGTGGGCGAGGTCACATCTGAGACCGTCGACTCCGTTGCCTCAGGCAGCGGCGTGATGTCCGGCTCCGAGGGCCCGCACCCCGCGAGCAGCGACGCGCTCACCACCACGGCCCCGAGCATCCCGAACATCTTTGCAAGCCGTCGTCGCATGGGTTCCCCTCGTCAGCAGCGACAGAAAGACCCTCCGCACGACGCCCACACGCGACTCCGCGCTCACGCGGCCCCTCGCCACGTGCATCCCCCTGTGCGGCAGATCATGGCAAACAAACGGAAACTTCACGCGAACCGCAGGAGAGCTTGTGGATAACGACGCATCCACAGCCGCAAGCGACCACAGCCATCGGAGGCGCTCAGGAGAGGCGGAGCCTGACAGGCCAGCCGAAGTCGAGCCCTGACTGAAGGACGTTGGTCTCGACCCAGGTGCGGTGCCCGAGTTCTGAGGCGTAAACGGTGCCGACGGGGACGGGGTTGCCGCCGTCAGCGGCGACCCGCAGGATCTGCCCGGTGATCCGCTCCGAGACCAGAGCCGAGCCGTCGGGGAGGAACGTGAGCCCCCAGGGAGACACCAATCCGGTCGTGAGCTCCGTGATCTCGCCGAGTGTCGCGAACGACGCATCAGTGGGAGACGCATCCGAGGGTGTTGTCTCTGCCGTTCCATCCTGCGTTGGTTCGGAGGTCGGGGCGGCTGCGCATCCGGTCAGCAACGTTGCGGCGAGGAGTATCCCCACAGCGGCTTTCGAGATCGTTCGTCCTCGACGGCTCGGCTCGGTCATTGCTTCAGCTCCAATGTCTCTGCGAATCCCAGGCGTCGAACGAAGGCCTCACGAGTGAGGTCGCTGAACGCCATCACGTGGTTCGCCCCCCAACGGTGCCGGGATGCGCGGCGCCGAAGGTCTCGAGTTCGGTCGCGGCGACCGCGTTGCGGCCCTCCGGGTCTCGCATCGTCGCGTACACGGTGTGCCCCTGCGCGAGCAGCGTCTCAGCCGTCGCGCGACCGATACCGGTGGAGCTTCCTGTAATCAGAACGGTGCTCATGTAAGTCCCCCTGTCTTCGCCGTCTGATTCAGGCTGCGCCGCCGTTGACATAGAGCGTCTGACCGTTGACCCACCGCGCGGGGCCGGCGAGGAAAGAGACGACCTCGGCAATGTCGTCCGGCGTACCAAGGCGTCCCATCGGGTTCATGCCGGCGATCCCGTCGATCTGCTCCTGGCTCTTGCCCTCGAAGAAGAGGGGTGTCGCGGTCGGGCCGGGAGAGACGGCGTTGACGGTGATGTCGCGCCCGCGCAGCTCGCGAGCGAGGATGAGCGTGATCCCCTCTACCGCGCCCTTCGACGCCGCGTACGCCCCATAGCCGGGGATCTGCAAGCGAGTCACGGATGTGGAGAAGTTTATGATCGCTCCGCCGTCGCGCATCCGCTGTGCCGCAAGTTGGTCGACGACGAACGTGCCGCGCACGTTGGTGCGCTGCACTCGATCGAACACCTCCAGCTCCAACTGCGCGATCGGCGAGAGTGGCATGATGCCCGCCGTGTGCACGAGTACATCCACGCCGCCGAACTCGCGCTCCGCGGTATCGAATACCGCTGCCATGTCCTTCTCGTCGGCGATGTCCCCGCCCACCGCGATGGCTCGGCCGCCAGCCGCGACGATCCCTGCGACGGTCCCATCGGCGCGCTCCTTGTTGCCTGCGTAGTGGACGACGACCGCGAGGCCGTCTGCGGCAAGGCGCTCGGCACTGATCCGTCCGATGCCGCCGGAGCCGCCCGTCACGATGGCGACGCGACCTGCAGTGCTTGTCATAGCTACTCCCTCAGTTAGGATGTGAACGAGTCGTTCATAACCGAGCGTAGCGCGGTAATGAACGAAATGTCCACTAGATGGAGGTAGCGATGAGTACTGCACAGGGAACGCGACGCGGCCGAGGGCGTCGGCCTGCCGCGGAGGTGCGCGGCGAGGTGCTGACTGCCGCAAGCCGCCTGCTCCTGACGGAGGGCATGCAATCGGTCACGTTCGAGCGGGTCGCGTACGAATCGGGCGCGAGCAAGACCACGCTGTACAAGTGGTGGCCGTCGCCCGGGGCACTGGCGGCCGAGGCATTCTTCGCCAAGAGTGAGCTCGTACTGGAATTCCCCGACACGGGAGACCTTCATGCCGACCTCGTCACCCAGCTGACCGCGTTCGTCGCGCTCCTCGCTGACGACGCCGCAGGAAAACCCCTGTCCGAGCTCATCGGGGCCGCGCAGACAGACCCCGAACTCGCGGAGGCATGGACTCGCACGTACTCGCACCCACGACGCGAGCTCGCTCGGGAGCGCCTCCGCTCTGCACAGCGAAGCGGTGGCCTCAGCCCGGACGCCGACGTCGACATCATGGTCGACCAGCTCTGGGGGGCCTGCTACCACCGACTCCTGATCCTCAGGGTGCCGCTCGACGACCTCAACATCGATCGCCTGGTGACCTACGCCCTGCACGGGGCGCAGTAGACACCCCAACGTCGACGATCAGGGAGTCGCCTGACGCGCGAGTCGGCCGCGCGTTCAGCCGACCGAACCGGCTTCGAGGCCGGCCGCGCGCAGGGTCTGCGCCGCAGCATCCGGCGCCCCGGCCTCGAGCCGCAGGGCCGTGCTGTACCGCCGGAACCAACTCACCTGGCGTCGCGCGAACTTGCGCGTCAGCTGCTGCGCCTCGGCGATCGCTTCGTTTTGCGTCATCGTGCCGCGCAACTGGGCGACCGCCTGGGCATAGCCGATCGCTCGCCGCGCCGTCGCTCCACGTTCGAGCCCCGCATCGAGAAGCGCACGCGTCTCATCGACGATGCCGCCGTCCCACATCTGAACGACGCGCGCGTCGAGCCTGGCGACCAGCTCGTCTCTCGGTGCCTCGAGAATCGTCAGGTGCGTTGGCCGCCACCATGAGTCTTGCGACGGCAGCGACGCGCTGAAGGGCCGGCCCGTGATCTCGATGACCTCGAGCGCACGCACAAGGCGGCGACCGTTGCGCGCATCGATACGCTCGGCCGCGGCAGGGTCGGCCTCGGCGAGCCGCCGGAACAGCACGCCGGGCCCGCGCTCGTCGAGCTCGACCTCGAGCCTGGCCCTGACGGCATCGTCGGTGCCAGGGAACTCGAGCTCGAACAGCACGCTCGCGAGATACAGACCCGACCCGCCGACGAGAATCGGCACGACGCCCCGAGCGAGCAGCTCGTCGATGCACCCGCGAGCCTCGGCCTGATACCAGGCAACCGTCGCGTCGTCGGCGACATCGAGCACGTCGAACACGTGGTGCGGAATCCCGCGGCGCTCGCCCGCCGGGACCTTCGCCGTCCCGATATCCATGCCCCGGTACACCTGCATGGCGTCGCCGTTCACGATCTCGGCGTCGCGGCCTTCAGCGCGCAGACGCTCGGCGACGTCGAGCGACAGCCCGGTCTTGCCGGTGCCCGTCGCGCCCGCGATGACGATCAGGGGCGGATGCTGCAGTGCGGAAGGCATATCGGCCTCACTGCCAGCGCGCCCCGGCTCCGCATCCGAGCCGTGGTCCATTCCCTCGAGCTGCCGCGCCGAACTATCCACTGATGCGGAGCGTCGGCAGGCCGAGCGAAATGCTGCCGAGATTTACGGCGCCGCCTTCGCCGCCGGCAGGCGCGGGCACGCCGCACGAGTCGGCCTGCGCGCGGTCCCAGGCGTCACCCGCGCGCGTGCGACGCACGCCGAGGCGCGTGCCGTCGGGCTGGTCGGCGAGCAGGTGGAACGGGGCCGCCCGCGTGATCTCGACCGTCACGACGTCACCGGGGCGCGGCGCGGCCTCGCCCTCGGGCACGCGGAAATGCACGAGCCGATTGTCTTCGGCGCGTCCGGTCAGGCGATGCGTCGCGTCGTCCTTCTTACCCTCGTTCGACGACACCATGACGTGCTGCGTGGTGCCCACCAACTGCTGATTCTCTTCGTGGCTGATCCGGTTCTGCAGCTCGACCAGTCGCTCGTAGCGCTCCTGCACGACCTGCTTCGGCACCTGCCCATCCATCGTCGCGGCCGGCGTGCCGGGGCGGATCGAGTATTGGAACGTGAACGCGTTGGCGAACCGCGCCTGCTCGACGACGCGCATCGTGTCCTCGAAGTCATCGTCGGTCTCGCCGGGGAAGCCGACGATGATGTCGGTCGAGATCGCGGCGTGCGGCATCTGCTCGCGAACCCGGTCGAGAATGCCGAGGAACTTCTTCGACCGGTACGAGCGGCGCATCGAGCGCAGGATGCTGTCGGAGCCCGACTGCAGCGGCATGTGCAACTGCGGCATCACGTTGGGCGTCTCTGCCATCGCCATGATCACGTCGTCGGTGAACGATGCGGGGTGCGGCGACGTGAATCGCACGCGCTCGAGCCCCTCGACCTCGCCCGTCGCCCGCAGGAGCTTGCCGAATGCGAGGCGGTCGCCGAACTCGACTCCGTACGAGTTGACGTTCTGGCCGAGGAGCGTCACCTCGATCGCGCCGTCGTCGACGAGGGTGCGTACCTCGCCCAGGACGTCGCCGGGGCGACGGTCCCTCTCCTTCCCACGCAGTGACGGCACGATGCAGAACGTGCATGTGTTGTTGCAGCCGACCGAAATCGACACCCAGCCTGCGTAGGTCGAGTCGCGCTTGGTTGGCAGCGTCGACGGAAATACCTCAAGCGATTCGAGGATCTCCAGCTCGGCGGCCTCGTTGTGCCGCGCTCGCTCGAGCAGGCTCGGCAGGGATCCCACGTTGTGCGTGCCGAAGACCACGTCGACCCACGGCGCCTTCTCGAGCACCGTGCCCCGATCTTTCTGCGCGAGACAGCCGCCGACGGCGATCTGCATGCCATCGTGATTGCGCTTCGTCTCGGCCAGCTGGCCGAGGTTGCCGTAGAGGCGGTTATCGGCGTTCTCGCGCACAGCGCACGTGTTGATCACGACGACGTCGGGCTCGCTATCGACCGCCGGCTCGTACCCAGCGGCGATCAGCGAACCGGTCATGCGCTCCGAATCGTGCACGTTCATCTGACACCCGAGCGTGCGCACTTCGAAGGTTCGCGACGACCCGTCAGAACGGCGAGCGGCGGGCGACGGGGCGATGACGGTGGCGGTCTCGGACATATCGATTAGTCTACGATGATGCGCGTTCGCGCCCAGAACGACGCAGCCGCGACGGGTACGACACAGGAGTCAACAGGCGGCACGCACGCCACACGGCTTCCGTGGCGTACGTTGTGAGCAGCGCCGATAGGGGCAATTGCCGATGGGGAGGCAGCATGCGCACATTCGACTCGTCGCCTGATGAGATCCTGCCGTTGTCGCGAGCCCTCCGCGACCGCGACGCACACGGAATTCAGCTCAGGCACGAAGACCTCGGCGACGTCATCGTTTCGAGCGACGCGCTCTATTTCGGCGCGAAGTCCGGCGAGAACGGGGTGGACGGCGTCGTCGTCCGCGTTCCGTCCGGCGCCTACCGCGTCGTGGCGACGCTGGCCGAATCGGCGCACGGGGCACCGCAGCTCATCGCCGCGAGCGTACTGCTCAGCAATACGACGGAGGCCATGCGCGGCGCACTTCCCGGGGCTGCGTTCTGGCACGACGCCCCCGGCGAACTCCCGCTGGTCGCCGGCGACGCGATCGCGGTATCGGATGCTGCGGTACGCGACCAGTATCGCGACCCGTCGTGGCCGTGGGACGGCTGGCAGCGCGACGTCGTCGACCCCGCCGTCGCCGCGGCAACGGCCGAGGGCCGCTCCAGCGCGACCGTCACCTACCCGGGCCGCGACGACGGCATCGTCGTCCTCGGGCCGATCGTCGGCGACGCCGTCCTCTTCGCCGGCTTCGACGACGACCGACGCCCCACCGCACTGCACCTCGAAACACTCGTCACCGACGTCGTGAGCAATGGCGCGGATGCTCCCCCACCGTGGATCACGCAGGCATCTGCTGCCGAGTCCTCGCCAGCAGCCGAGCCGGAGCCCGGCGCCTCGCCATTCGGCCTTGCGAGCCAGGGCTCGTCGTCGTTCGGCGTCCAGCCGTCGGTCGGCCAGCCGGTTGCCGCGCAGTCATCGTTCGGGCCTCCCGCCGGCGCGCCCGGGTTCGGCCTCGCCGACGAGTCCGCGGCGTCGGCACCCATGAATGCCGCAGGGCACTCGGCGCACGCGTCGTTCGCGCCACAGTCCTCGTCGCCGTTCGGTGCGCCGCCGCAATCGTCCTTCGGGGGCGCGGAGCAATCATCGTTCGGCACACCCCCGTCGCCCGCGTTCGGTGCGCCGCAGCACCCCACTCCCCCTGCGTCGCCCGCCGAGGCGCCGTTCGGAACCGAGTCGCAGTCCTCCTTCGGCGCTCCGCCCCAGACATCCTTCGGTGCACCGGGCCAGTCCTCGTTCGGCGCCCAGGCGAAGTCGTCTCTCGGCACTCCGGCACAATCCTCCTTCGGTGCGCCTGCGCGGTCGTCGTTCGGCGGCCCGGGGCAGTCGTCTTTCGGCGCCCCCGCCCCGTCGCCGGCTCCAGATCAACCGGCCGATGGAGCTCGGTTCGACGACGTTCCCGCGGGCGATGAGAACGCCCCGATTTCCGCGGCGGCCCTCGGCTCGCTCGGTCCCAACGAAACCGGCCCCTCGCCGGAGTCGCTCGGTGCCGCCCCGGCCACCGCGCAGTTCGCGATCGACGAGCCGCAGCCGTTCGACGCCGGCCACGCCGGCGCGGCGGCCTCGAAGCCCGCATTCAGTCTCCGCGAGACTCCGGCCCCGACGCCGCCGCCCGCACCGTCGACGCCCGCTGACCCGAACTTCGGAG
>JBQDJW010000081.1:0-8150 GCA_052086425.1 Pseudoclavibacter sp.
GGTCGGCTGTCGTCGCGCTCGAGCACGAGGTCGCCCGTCGCCAGAATGCTGATCGTCACGGCGCGGCCTCGACGGGCGAGGCGTTGCCGGAGCGGTCGAGGAAGGCCCTCAGTCGCTCCGACTCCGGCGACTCGAAGAACTCGGCGGCAGGCCGGTCTTCGACCTTGACACCTTCCGCCATGAAGATGCAGCGGTCGGCGACGTTCCTCGCGAAGTCGAGCTCGTGCGTGACGACGATCATGGTGCGGCCGCCGGCCGCGAGCTCCTTCATCGTCTGCAGCACCTCATCGACGAGCTCGGGATCGAGCGAGCTCGTCGGCTCGTCGAAAAGCAGGATGCGCGGGTCGACCGCGACGCTGCGCGCGATCGCGACGCGCTGCTGCTGACCGCCAGACAGCTGCCGCGGGTACGCGCTCGGTTTGTCGCCGAGGCCGACACGATCGAGCAGCTCGAGGGCGCGCTGCTTGGCCGTCGCCGAGTCGACCCCGTGGACAACGGTCATCGCCTCGGTGACGTTGCGCAGCACCGTCCAGTGCGGGAACAGGTTGAACTGCTGGAACACCATGCTCATGCGCCGCTGCTGGCGCTTGCGACCCGAGTCGGTGAGCGGCCGCAGATGGCCCCGGATCTCTTCGTACCCGAGCAGCTCGCCGTCGAGGAACATCGACCCGCCGTCGATCGATTCGAGCTGATCGATGCAGCGCACGAGCGTCGACTTGCCCGATCCGGACGGGCCGAGGATCGCAACGACCTCGCCCTCTTCGACCGCGAGGTCGATGCCCTTGAGCACCTGGTTGTCGCCGAAGGCCTTGCGCAGGCCGTGCACCTCGAGGACCGGACGGGTCGCCGCCCGGTCGAGTGGCGCATCCGGTGCGCTGCCCGTGCGAGAGCTGCTGCCGGCGCCCATGCCGTTGCTCGTGTTCGTGCTCACTGCGCCGCCCCCGTCGTCGTCGCGGTCGTCGTGCCGGTCGTCGTCTCCGCGGGCACGCGCGTCGCCTTCGCGACCGTGCGCGTCGTCCCGCGCGAGTAGTACTGCTCAACACGCCGCTGCACGAGCGTGAGCACCGTGACGACGACGAGGTACCAGATGACCGCGACGATGAGCATGGGAACGACCTCGTACGTGCGGTTGTAGATGACTTGCACCGAATTGAGCAGATCGCCCATCGCGATGACGCTCACAAGCGACGTGCCCTTCAGCAGCGCGATCACCTGCGACCCGGTCGGCGGGATGATGACGCGCATCGCCTGCGGCAGCACGACGCGAGTGAAGGTGTGCCAGCGCCCGAAACCCATGGCCGCCGACGCATCCCGCTGCCCGTGATCGACCGACAGGATGCCGGCGCGGATGATCTCGGCCATATACGCGGCCTCGTGGAGCGAGAGCCCGATGATCGCGGCCGTCAAGGGCGTGATCAGATCGTTGGTCGACCAGCTGAAGAACTCGGGCCCGAAGGGAACGCCGACCGCGATGCGCGGCACCAGGTAGGCGAGGTTGAACCAGAAGATGAGCTGCACGAGCGGCGGGATGCCCCTGAAGACGCCGACGAAGGCGATCGACGCGGCCTTGACCGGCCAGAACGTCGACAGTTGCGCGGCCGCGAGCACGGTGCCGAGCGCCGAGCCGAGCACCATGCCGATGACCGTCAGCAGCAGGCTCATGCCCAGGCCGAGCAGCACGCTCGGGTTGAACAGGTAGCTCGCGACGACCGGCCAATCGAACCGCTCGTTGCTGACGAGGAACCAAAGCACCGCGAGAACCAGGAGCAGCAGCGCAAGGCCCCCGACGATGCGTCCGGGGCTCAGCCGGGCGCGCGATGTCGCGACGTCGATCGGGGGCGCCTCGCCCTTCCCGGCGCCGGCGCTCGCGCCCGCGGTCGCGTTCGGTGCTGGTGTCATCGTCGTCGCCTCCAGGGTGCGGGTCATGCCGAGGTCATCGGGTTCAGCGTCGGCTCGTCGACCGTGACGTCGGCGACGCCCCACTCCTCCATGATCCGGTCGTATTCGCCGCTCTCGAAGATGCCCGAGAAGGCCTCGAGCACGACCGGGGCGAGCTCGTTGCCCTTCGGGAAGAAGAAGGCGAGCTGGTCGATGCCGGCCCCTTGTTCCTCGCTCTGCACGAGGTACTCGAACTCGTCGGGGTTGGCGAACTGCAGGTCGATCGCCGCAGTCTGCGTCGTGCCCGCGTAGTCGGCGCGGTCGGACTGGACCGCGAGCACGGTCGAGTTCGTGTCGGCGAATCCGAGGAACTCGGGAGCCGGGAGCCCCTCGCCATCGCACCACTCGGTGTAGTGCTCGAGCTGGCTCTCCGTCGTCGACCCCTCGACGCCGGCGACCCGCGCGCCGCACAGGGCCGTGGGATCGCTGAGCTCGTCGGCGTTCTCGGCCAGGTAGAGGTACGAGGTCTGCGTCGTCATCCAGACGACCGCGTCGAAGTCCTGCTCGCGCTCCTCGGTCGTGCGGATCGGGCCGTTGAAGCCGTCATAGCGACCCGAGAGCATGCCGGTGAGCATGGCGTCGAGGCCGGACGTGACCTCGATGCGGAAGGGCACGCCCAGCTGCTCGCTCAGCGCGGTCTGAATATCGGGGTCGAGCCCCGTGACCGAGCCGTCCTCCTCGATCGTGCGGTACGGCGGGTGGGTGTCGCCGGCGACGACGATCTCGCCTGCGTCCTTGATGGCCTGCGGGAGGGAGTCGTACAGGGGCGCCGACTCGTCGACGCCGCCCGCCCCTCCATCGGCGCCGTCGGCACCTGCGCCGTCACCGGCGCTTCCCTGCGAACACGCGGCGAGGGCCGCGACGACCGCTCCGGCAATGAGGACTGAGCCCCAGCGGGTGAGCTTCATGCTGATCTCCACATCTTCGTGTCGGCCGTCGTCGGCCTGGCAAGAAAAATATCATACGGATTGATATTCCTCAACGAAAACGATGGACTTCGTCAACGGTTTTGACGCGAGTGGCGCCGGGACGCGGACGTGGCGCGGCGCACGAAAACGACGCCAGGGCGAACCGGGCGTCGAGACGGACGAGGTGGCAGGCGCGCCACCGGGTGATGCGACGGATGCGCGGGGCGAGCAGTCGTGCGGGCGCGTCTTCGCGACGATGAGCTTCCCGGGCGGCCAGGCCCATCCCGCGGCCAGGCCTACCCCGCGACCCGGCCTACCCGGTGATCGGATCTACCCGGCGGCCCGGCCGAGCTTCCAGTACCCCGAGAAGGTCACGCTCCGCTTCGCCACGCCCCGCTCGCCCACGAGGTGGCGGCGCGCGCCCGTCGCGAGGGCCGACTCTCCGACGGCGAATGCGTACACCGACGCGGGGTCGAACTCGAGGTCGCGCAACGTCGGGAGCGCGCGAGCACCGGGCGCCTCGTCATGCCCGCGCTCGAGCCAGTGGACCGTCACGCCCTCCGGCGCATCGACCTCTTGCCGATCATCGGCGTCGAACAGCTCGATCACGGCGTGCCCCGTCGCGTCGCGCGGAAGATCACGCAGCACGCCGACGGCTGCGGGGAGTCCGCTCTCGTCGGCGACGATGAGGGTCGAGTCGGCTGGCACGGGTGCATAGCCGCACCCCTGGTCGATCAGGGCGACCTCGGAACCCGGCTCTGCGTTGAGCGCCCACGGGCCGGCGACCCCGTCGGTGCCGTGCACGACGAAGTCGATGTCGAGCTCGGCCTGCGTCGAGGCCGACTCGGCGGCGGTTCGGTAGGCCCGCACCGTGTAGTTGCGCACGACGGGTCGCATCCCCTTCGGCATGGTCAGGTACTTGAGGTACCCGGCGATGCCGAACTTCGCGGGCATCCGGTCGAGTCCCTCATGGTCGCGCACTGGGATCGCGAGCCGGAACCACTGATCGAACCCCCTGTGGTCGAACGCGTCGAGATCGCCGCCCGCGAGCGTGACCCGCACCATGTTCGGCGTCACACGTTCGGTGCGCGCGACCGCGGCATGCACGAGCCCCGACGTGGAATGGGTGACCGTGATGTTCGACATGGCGACGCGACCTCTCTCGTGGCAAAGACCAGTCCATGGTACTTAGGGTGACCTAAGTTGGCGAGGGCGGTTTCGCGCGACATGTTCGGGCTCGGCATTTCTGGCTCGGCATTTCTGGCTCGGCATTTCTGGCTCGGCCGAAGCGGCGCCGAATGCGATGCCGCACGCCGGCCACGCGAGCATCCGGATGCTGTGGTCGCCCGCGCCGGTCAGTCCAGTTGGTCGTCGCGGCGCTGCGCGCGCCTGCGACGCCACCATCGGCGCGGGAGGGAGCCGGCGCCCGCGTCACCATCGGCACCGGCGTCGGCACCTGACGCGGGATCGCCGGTCAGGATGCGGTGCGTGTCGGGATCGGGCAGATCGCTCACGAGTTCGAGGCGGATGCGGCGCAGGTCTTCGAGGAGGGAGCCGATGAGCACCCAATGACCGGTGCCCGGCGCCCCGACCTGCAGCGGCTTGGTGAGCGCGGGGATCGCGGACGTGATGGGTTCGGGTTCGACGTCGGCGATGTGCACCGCGAGCCGCACGTCGTGGGCCGCGCGCCGCAGTTGGTCGGCGATGTCCGCGGCGACGGGCTCGCCGCTGAGCGCGTCGTCGTAGCGATCGACGTAGGCGCGCGTCATGCCCATGACCTGCGTGACGATTGGCCCGAGGCGCGCGTCGAGGAGCTGGTGCATCGCGAAGAGCTCGTCGCGGTGGCGCGAGCGGCGCGGGTTCAGGCTGAGCGATTCGAGGCCGTCGTCGATTGCCTGCTCGGCCGCGTCGCGCATCGGACGCAGCAAGCGCGCCTCGATCATGAGGCCCTCGAGCTGCGACGGAGTGCGCTGCTGCTCGAGCGCGTCCGCGAGGCGCGTCAGGGTTTGGGCCAGTTCACCGCCGAGCAGCGCGAGCTTGGCGCGCGCCGGCTCGACGAGCACGGGAGGCACGATGAGCGCGTTGACGACGATGCCGATCGCGGCGCCGATGAGCGTTTCGATGATGCGATTGAGCGAGTAGCTCGGGTCGCTCGAGCCGAGCGCGAGCACGAGCATCGCGCTGATCGCGACCTGGTTCGATGTGGCGGCCGTGATCTTGAGCGACCAGCCGATCGCGAGGGCGATCGCGACGGCGACGAGGACGACCCAGGACGCCGCACCGAGCGCGAGCGTCACGAGGGTCGCGACGGCGACGCCGATGATGACGCCGATCGAGCGTTCGATGCCCTTCGAGAACGACTGGTTCACGCTCGGCTGCACGACGAGCAGGGCCGCGATGGCGGCGAAGATCGGGAGCGAGACCTGCACCGCGATCGAGGCGACGACCCAGGCGACGGTGATCGCGACCGCCGACTTGCCGACCTGCAGCAGCGGCGATCGCCGTGAAGCTCGGAACACGGCCAGGAGTCGCATGGCCCAAGGCTAGCGATGTTCGCCCTCGGTGAGCGGTGTCGGCGCCACCTGGCGGCATCACTCGCTCGGCGCCGCTCACGCGGCCCTCCCTGAGCGGCGCCGCTCGAGCGGCGCTACTCGAGCGGCGTCACCGGGGTGGCCTCGTCGACGAAGATGAGGGCGTCGTAGGCGATTGCCGGGCGCATCTGCACCGTGCTCAGCGGCGGAAGCCACGCCTGCCACTGCTGGAACTGCTCCCCCGCGCTCGCCATCGGCACGCTGCGGTCGAGCACGTCGCGGTTCTCTTCGCTCGCCGATGCGAACTCGAGGAAGCCCTGCTCGGTGCCGGCGAAGATCCCGCGCAGCGGCGACGGATTGCTCATCGAAACCTCCCAGCGGTCGCCGCCGTCGCCCGTGCGGACGACCCCGTGGTCGAGGTCGGTGCCGATGACCCGGTAACCGTCGCCCCAGCGTTCGGCGGCGAGTTCGCCGACGTCGCGGTGCGGGTACGCGGCCGAAGTCTTGTCGAGATGCCCGTTGTGCCCGAAGACGAGCGTGTGGTCGTTGCCGCGGCCGGCCTGCTCGGCGACCGTGCGCTCGAGGTTCGCGAACATGATCCCGGCGCGCGTCTCCGCGTAGCTCCCATCGCCAGAGCCAAGGTCGATGAGCTGCTGCAGCGAGGTCGCGGCGTTCGCCGCGCGCGCCTTGCCGTCGTCGTCCGGAGCCGAGTCGATGGCGCCGGCGAGGCGGTCGACGGCCGGTTCCGCGGCCTCCCTGGCTGCCGAGTCGCTGCGCGTCTCGTCGGTCCAGCCCGAGAGCGCATCCGAGATCTCGTCGGCTGCGGCGGGGTCGTGCTGCCGGAGCCAGCCGACCGAGAGGCTCGTGCTCGCGTCGACGCGCTGCACATCCATGCCGATCAGCTCGATGCGCTCCCCTGGGGCTCGAGCGTCGTTCGCCGTGCGGATCCACTCGAGCAGCCGCGCCATTTCGAGCGTGTGGTTCAGCGCGAAACCGAAGCGACCCGCCGCCTCCTCCGCGGTGCCATCGCCTCCCTGCACGTAGTCGTCTGCCGCTGCGGTGGCGCCGAAGTCCTCCTCGAACACGATCGCCCGGAACTCGGGCAGCTTCTGCACGAGCGCGAGCCGCGCGAGCTGGAACTCGGCGTTGCCGTGCGTCGCCTCGCCGAGCCCGAGCACGGTGGCCCCGGTGAGGCCGGGCGAGAGGTCTGCGTCTGCGAACTCGACCGCCTGCGGCTCGCCGGCCGGGCGCGTCGTCCACGCCTGCCAGCCCATGACCGCGCCGACGAGCAGGCCGATCGACACGACGCCGGCCACTGCTGCGATGACGAGAGGACGCAGCACTCGCGCGCGCCCGCGGGGCGCAGTCGGCGATGTCGACATATTCGGCGAGGTCGGCGCGGTCGGCGCACTCGGCGCGGCCGACGCAGTGGGCGCGACCGGCGCCGCGGCGCGCTCCTGGCTGCCGCCTCCCGCGCTCATGCGCGCACCTCGTCACGCATGCGGCGCATCCAACCGATCACGCCGGGCACGACGACCCACACGGCGATGCCGGCCGCGACCTTGGCGAGATCGACCCCGGTCGGGTCGTCGGGCAGAGCCCCGAGTGCGGCGACGTCCACCCAGTCGAGCACGGCCGCGATCTCGGGCACGACGCGCAGGAACATCGCGACGGTCGGCCACGCCAGCACGAGCACGATGACGGCGGGGCCGCTGCCGATGAGCAGGGCGAGGGCGAATCCGCTCAGCGACGAGATGACGGTCACGAGGGTGAAGATGCCGATGCGGGCCGAATCGAAATCCCACGCCACGTCGGCGCCCGTCACGAGCGAACCGACCGGGGCGATGAGAAGTCCGGCGACGAGGGTGAGCGCAGTTGCGCCGATCGCGAGCGCGATGACGGCGAGGAGCTTGCTCGCCCACACGCGACCGCGATGCGGGACGAGTGCGAAGGTCGCGAGCTCGGTGCGGTGGCTGCGCTCGGCGGTGACGAGCAGCACGGCGAGCACTGGCGCGAGCAGGCTCACGGGGTACGAGGCGAACACGACGATGTCGCTGAAGCTCGTCTGCTCGCGGAAGAGCACCATGCCGCCGCCGAACGCGCCGACAAGCAGGGCGCCGACGGCGATGAGGATCCAGCTCACGCGCGTGTCGACGAGCTTGCGCAGTTCGATCAGGCACAGTGCGGCGATGGTTGGCGGGTGCGTTCGGCGGCGGCCGGGGCCGGCTGCGGTACCCGGGGCGGTTGCGGTGGTGGCGGATGCGGCGGCCGCGGCGTGTCGCGGTGGGGGCGAGATGGTCATCGGAGTGGTCCTTCCGGTATCGATGTCGTGCTGCGTCGTCTGGCGATGCCGTCAGGCCGCGCGGTCGTGCCGCGCTGTTGCGGCGAAGTAGAACTCGGTGATGTCGCCGTGCCGTCGACGCAGAGCGGCGACGGTGTCGTCGGCGCGCACCCTGCCTCCGCCGATCACGACGAGCCTGTCGGCGATGCGCTCGACGTCGGCGAGCTGGTGGCTCGACAGCAGTACGGCGCAGCCGCGCTCGGCCTGCTCGCGCAGCAGGTCGCCGAGCCAGCGCTGGCCCTGCGGGTCGAGGCCGTTCGTCGGTTCGTCGAGCACGAGCGCAGGCGGTTCGGCTAGCAGCGCCTGCGCAAGGCCGAGGCGCTGTCGCATACCGAGCGAGTAGCCGGCGACCCGGCGCCGCGCCTCCCGGGGCGTCAGGCCGACCCGCTCGAGTACCGCGTCGGCGCGGCACCGCTCGATTCCGAGCATGAG
>JBQDJW010000082.1:0-8148 GCA_052086425.1 Pseudoclavibacter sp.
CCTTGCCCACCTCGAGCAGCGAGACGTCGAAGGTACCGCCACCGAGGTCGAAGACGAGGATGAGCTCGTCTTCCTTACCCTTGTCGAGGCCGTAGGCGAGCGCCGCGGCCGTGGGCTCATTGATGATGCGGAGCACGTTGAGGCCCGCGACCTCACCGGCGTCCTTCGTGGCCTGACGCTCGGCGTCATTGAAGTAGGCCGGGACCGTGATGACCGCGTCGGTCACCTTGTCGCCGAGGTACTCTTCGGCGTCGCGCTTGAGCTTGCCGAGGATGCGCGCCGAGATCTCTTGAGGCGTGTAAGCCTTGTCTTCGATCTTGGTGGTCCAGTCAGTGCCCATGTGGCGCTTGACTGATGCGATGGTGCGGTCGACGTTCGTGACGGCCTGGCGCTTGGCGGTCTCGCCGACGAGCACGTCGCCGTCCTTGGTGAACGCGACGACCGACGGGGTCGTGCGCATGCCCTCGGCATTCGCGATGACCTTGGGCTCGCCGCCTTCGAGAACCGAGACGACGGAGTTGGTGGTTCCGAGGTCGATACCGACAGCTCGTGACATAGGTGTTCTCCTTCAATCGTGCGTGGCACAGGTGAGTACTGAGGTCTGCACGGCTGGCCTGGGCGATGCCCGAGCCTGAGCCGCGATGACTCAACTTAATCACCTTGAGCCGAGTCGGCGCAAGTTCGAAAGCTGAGAGTTGAGTGAAGGTGACTCAACTTTTATGCGGATGCGCGAAACCGGTGCGCGGGATGACGCTCGTTTGGCCGCGGCCCCGCGTCTGGCGCACCCGCGAAGAACTTTTCGCGGAACGTGCCGGGCGCGTACTCCCGCTGCAGCAGGCCTCGCTCCCGCAGCACGGGCGCGACCTGCTCGAGGAAGTCGAAGGTGTCCTCCGGCCCGGTGATGCTGTTGATGTTGAACCCGTGAACTCCGGCCTCGCGCCACCGCTCGATCTCGTCGGCGATCTGCTCCGGCGTTCCCACGGTGCGCGCACCGGTGAGCGATGTGACGAGCTCGCGGAAGGTCCACGCCTTGTTGGGGGCCGCATCGATCAGGGCTTTCAGGTGCCCCTGCAGGGCATCGGTCTTGAGCTCGCCGATCGGCTCATCGAGGTCGACCTCGGAGAGATCGGTGCCGAGCGTGGAGCTGAAGAAGGCGAGACTCGCCTCGCTGCTGAGGTATTCGTCGGCCAGGTCGCTGCGCCGGCGCGCCTCCTCCTCGGTCGAACCGACGATGAAGGTCTTGAAGACGATGAACTTCACATCGCGTTCAAGGCGGCCCTCCTGGCGGAGCCGCTGCTTCATGTCGTCGATCACGACCTTTGCGCCCTCGACGCTGTGCGGGTGCATGAACATGCCCTCCGCGTTGCGCGCTGCGAACGCCTGGCCATCGTTCGAGGTTCCCGCCTGAAAGAGCACCGGCACGCGCTGCAGCGACGGTTCGTTCGTGTGGATCCCGGGCACCCGGTAGTACGCCCCCTCATGGCCGATGGGGTGCACGCGAGATGGATCGGCGTACATGCGCCGCTCGAGGTCCTTCACGACGGCGCCGTCCTCCCACGACCCCATCAGGAGCTTGTAGAGCACCTGCACGTACTCCTCGGCGCGCTCATACCGTTCGGCGTGACCGTCGACGCCGTCGTATCCGAAGTTTCGCCAGGCCGAGGGCTGGAACGACGTGACGATGTTCCACGCGATGCGGCCACGGGTGAGGTGATCGAGCGTCGAGAGACGGCGGGCGAACTGGTAGGGGTGCTCCTGAATGACGTTGGCGCTGAAGGCGAACCCGAGGTGCTCCGTCGAGCTCGCGAGGGCGCCCGCAAGCGTGAGCGGATCGCCGAGCGGGAACTGCATGGCCTCCCGGACGGCGGTGTCGTACGAATCGCCGTAGACGTCGTGCACCCCGCTGTGGTCGGCCCAGAAGAAGGCGTCGAAGCGCGCGTCCTCGAGCGCCTTCGCGAGTCGAATCCAGTCGTGCACGTTCGTGTAGTCGAAGGTGCGCGAGCTCGGATGATTCCACTGCGCCCCCGCCGGGCCGGCCGGCGCGAAACTCGTGAACAGTGTGAACAGCATCCGGTCATTGGCCGCTGCAGGCATCTGTCATCTCCCTTGATGTAGGCATCGATGTTCCGGGCAGCGCCGGCTCAGATGGGTGTCAGAGCGCGCACCCCGGTGTGCACTGGTCACGGTATCGATCGGCGCGTCAGCGCGACAGGTTCTCCCCCGGCCATTTCTGACGGTGAAATGGCGGGGGCCGCCGCAGTGCGATTGTCTTCGGTTTAGGGCGTTTCGGATGCGCTGCCCGCGTTCCCGTGATCGATCACGACCTGCGTTGGTCGCGACTTCACGGGGATGAACAGCAGCAGGCCTGCGACGAGGACGATCCCGATCGCGACGACCGACATCTTTGGATCCCCGGTCGCTGCCGTGAACACCCCGATGAGAAAAGGGGTGAGGAAGCTCGCGGCTCGACCCGTCGTGCGGTAGAGGCCGAAGATCTCGCCCTCATGGCCGACCGGCGTTGCGCGCATGAGGTAGGAGCGGCTCGCGGCCTGAACCGGACCGACGAACAGGCACAGCAGCAGCCCGAAGATCCAGAAGTACACCGGCGCGCTCGGAAACACGAACAGCACGGTCGCGACGGCGGCGAGGAGCAGCAGCGAGGCGATGACGACCGGCTTCGGCCCGAGCCGATCGTCGAAGCGTCCGGCCGCGATGGTGCCGACACCCGCGACCAGGTTCGCGGCCACGGCGAAGTAGATCACCGTGTTGTCGTCGAATCCGTACACCTGCACGGCAAGAATCGCGCCGAACCCGAAGACGGCCGCGAGGCCATCGCGGTAGACGGCGCTCGAGAACAGGAACAGCAGCAGGTTCGGGTCGCGGCGCGCGAGCCCGCGAACCGTGCTCCACAGCACGACGTAGGTCTTCCACCAGGGCCCCGCCTCGCGCCCCTGCTTGACGGTGTTCTTGGGTACCCGGCGCACGACGGGGATCAGGAATAGGAAGAACCAGACGGCCGCGGCCCCGAACGCGAGACGAATATTGAGCGCCTGGCCGGCCTCGCCGCTCGGAATCCCGAAGATGCCGGCACGCCCCTCGACGCCGAAGCCCTGGATGAAGAAGAGGAGGAGCAGCAGGAGCAGCACGATGCTGCCGATGTACCCCATGCCCCAGCCCATGCCCGAGGTGCGCCCGACCGTTTCTTTCGTCGACACCTGCGAGAGCATCGCGTCGTAGCTGACGCCCGCGAACTCGGAGAACACGACGCCGACCGCGAGCAGCAGCGCCCCGAAGAATGAGGAACGACTGGTCGGGGAACACGAAGAACATCGCGAGCATGACGCCGATCGTCAGCAGCGACAGGATCAGCAGTGAGCGCTTGCGCCCGCCAGAGGTGTCGCCCTTGGCGCCGAGCGCCGGGGAGATGACCGCGACGAGGACGGCGGCGATCGCGTCGAGGTTCGCGATGAGCGAGGTCGTCTCGGCCTGCGCGGCCAGGTAGAGCGCGTGCCCTTCGCTCCCCTCCGGGGCCTTCGCGAATTCGACGATCGCCGGGTCGAGGAACAGGTCGCTCGCGAGGTAGGTCGCGAACACGAACGTGACGACGACCGCCTGCCACGCCGAGTTCCCGACGTCCCACATCGCCCAGGCGCGAGCCCGGCGGCGCAGTTCCTTCGGCGTGATCGTCGCCGAGCCGTCAACGGTCGTAACGAGGCCGGAGGTGTCGGCCGGTGTCGCGGTCATGCCCGCATCATCGGGAGCGGGGGTGTCGGCCGCGTGCCGCCACGTCGACGTCCCTCTCGCGCGTCACTCGGCGTCGAAGAGGCCCGGCAGTCGCTCGAGGGAGATGAGGGTGCGGCGGATGTGGATGCGCGTCGCATCCGCCGCAGACTCCGCATCGCCGCGCCGGAGGGCGTCGGCGATGATGAAGTGGTCGGCGTGCGTGTTCTCGAACTCGGTCGGTGCCAGCTGCGAAATGTAAACGCGCCGGTAGTGCTGGGTCATGTTCCAGAGTCGCTCGATCGTGCTCGACAGCGGCTTGAACACGACCCCCGAATAGGTGAGCAGGTGAAACTCTCGGTCGAGCTCGAGGAAGGCGCCGACGTCGACGCGTCCGCTCGTCGTCTCACGCAGCCGCTCGATCAGCTCGAAGGCCTCTGCGATGGCCGTCTCGGAGAGGTTCGGAATGCTCTCGGCGACGGCGAGAGGCTCAAGCACCGCGCGCATCCGATATGACTTGCGGAACTCCTCGAAATCGAGCTTCGCAACCCACGCACCCCGGTGCGACTCGATGCGGATGAGCCCCTCGGCCTCGAGCATGCGCAGCGCTTCGCGAACCGGCATGCGGCTCGCGTTGAACTGCTCGGCGAGCGCCTCCTGGCCGATTCGCGTTCCGGGGGCGCGCTCTCCCGACACGATCTGCTGACGGAGCGCGTCGGCAATTCGCGTCCCGCCGACGGTGTGCGTCGTGAGACGTTGCGCCATCCCGATGTTCTCCCTTGCTACTCCGACGTCGAGAATCCGCGATGGATCCAATCAGGCGCGGAAGCTGCGTCGAGTCTACAGATCGCGCGATCAGGCGTTTGGCGGGAGCCGACTCACGGAGTCGTGCTCTGCGGAGGTGCCGGGTCGATAGCCTCGGGGGCCGGTGCCATGTCGAGGTCGAACTCCATGACCCTGTGGAATCGAGCAAGACCGTTCCACATCGAGATCGACAAGAGCAATTCGACGAGCTCCTCATCGGAGAAATGCGCGCGCAAATCGGCGCGTGCCTGGGGCGTGAGCGGGCTGATCTGTTCGTCGTACGGCACGACGGTCGGCTGTGTCGTCAGCTGTCGCGCCACGGTCAGCGCCGCTCGCTCGCTATCGGTGAACGCCTCCCACTCCTCGCGCACCGCGTCGACCACGGCCGACTCGGGAACGTCATTGCGCGCGGCCGAGGCAGCGCGGTGGCTGAGCGTGTATCGGCACCCGTTGAGCGCCGCAACATACGTCGCGGTGAGCTCCTTGATGCGCGTATCGAGTACGCCGGGGCCCGCGACCCGGCGGAGGAAGGGCAGGTAGGCCGAAAACAGCCCGGGCCGGTGCAGCAGCGCGCGCCAGGTTTCGAGCAGCTGACCGTATTGCTGACGACCAGACTCGACCGCCTCGCGGTCTTCCGCCGCCTCTGCGCCGGCGGCCATGAGTTCGATGAGTGCCATGGTTCCCTCTCGTGAGCGCGACCCGGATGCCCCGCCCGAAACAGAGCGGAGCATCCGGGTCGCGGTTCGACATTGCTCGTTACGGCAGTACCTGCGACAGCTCGGGGTTCTCGAGCAGGTCAACCGCGACCGCACGGTAGAGCGGGTCACGGAGCATCACGAAGCGGTGCGTCGTCGCCTGCGCGAGGTCGCGGAACGAGCGCTCGAAGCGCTCGGTCTTCTCGATGCTCGAGGCGCCGATGTTGCGGAACAGCAGCTCTTCGGTCACCTCCCACGCCATCACCATCGCCTCGCGCGCGATGGCCGAGATGCGGTGGTCATCGGCTTCGCGGTACTCGGCCTCGCCAGCCGCGACACGGCGGCACAGTTCGAGGTGTTCGTCGGCGACGGCCAGCACGGCCGCGCGTGCCATGCGCAGCTTCGTGTACGCGGAGCCGTAGTAACGCTGGTAGTCGGGGTCTTCGACGCGCAGCGCACCGTCGCCGTGCGACACCTTCTTGGCGGTGAGCTGGCTCGCGAACTCGTCGAGCGCACCGAAGGCGCCACCGATCGCCGATGACGCGATCGACATCTGGAAGATGACGAAGTGGCGCCCCGCGTAGAGGTGGTTGCCCGTCAGGTGCCACCCCGGCGAACCGTTCGGGTTCACGTAGTTGACCATGTCGGCGTCGGGAATGAGCAGCGCCTCGGGCAGGAACCCGTTCTCGAAGCGCACCGTGTTCGAGCCGGTGCCGCGCAGTCCGAGCGTGCGGTCCCAGTCATCGACGATGGTCCACGACGATTTCGGGGCGATCACGATCGCGAATCGGGGCGAGCCGTCGGCGTTCTTGTCGTCGAGCACCGCCTGGCCCATGAAGTAGGTCGAGTGCGGCAGGCCCGAGGCGTACTTGACCTCGCCGTTGAGCAGGTAGCCGCCGTCGGTCTTGGTGGCCTTGATCCCGGGAATGTAGTTGGCGGCGGCGCGGAAGTCGCCGTTGCCGAACACGATGTCCTGCGCCTCCTCGGGGAACCACGAGCCCACCTGCAGCGCGTGGTTCGCGGTGAGCGCCCAGCTCCACCCCACCGACATGTCACCGCGGGCGATCTCCATGACCGCGCGCATGAAGTTGCGGGGAGTTTCTTCGAACCCGCCGTACCGCGTGGGCACGTAGAGGCGGTAGAGGTCGTTGTCGATGAAGAGCTGACGCAGCTCTTCAGAGAACGTCGTGCGCTGCTCGGTGAGCTCCACCTGCTCGCGGATCTTGGGGATCAGCGCGCGGGCGCGCTCCACGAGGGTGTCGCCGCCCGGGTAGTCGCTGGGGCGACGCTCCTCGAGGCTCTGGTGCGCGGGGGCGGTCGGTGCAGTCGTCATGGGATTCTCCTCATCGAGATCGGGGAGTGCGGCTGGGGTGCCGGTCACTCGCCACATTGGATCCGAACTCTGCCGACGCTATGCGCGCATCCGGATGCACGTCTTGCGTCGGACTGCACGCGCCTGTCGGAATCACGCACACCGCGCCGGTCCACGGCCTGAATATCGATATCGCGCAGCTTTTTGGTCGGATGCACGCAATTGCTTGCCGCTTTCATGACCGGCGTGCGACATTTTGGGCATGTCTGTTCCAACGAGGGAGCACGACCGCGGCCACGCCCGCAATCTGGATCCGGTCCACGCTCTGCCAGAGACACTCGAGCAGCGCGTCGCCCGCGCCATGCCCGCCCTGAACGGTGACGTTTCGCAGCGAAGCTGGCCGACGCGCGTCAATCGTGGCGTCGACCTCGGGTTCGGCTTCGAGTTTCTCCGCGCGCGACCCTTCGAGGGCGCCATCAGGCACCACGAAGTGGCGGGCGTTCGCACCTTCAGCGTGGTCTGCGAACCGCACACCGTGTATCGGGAGGCGCAGCACCTCGATGAGCGGGGCGACGCCTATTTCCTGCTCACCCTGCAGGTCTCGGGCACCAAGACGGTCGTGCAGGGCTCGGATCGCGCCGCGATCTCGGCCGGCGAGTTCACGGTCTATGACTCGGAGCAGCCCGTCGCCCTGAACGTCACGCGCGAGTACCGCTCGTTCAACGTGCGCATTCCCAAGCCCCTCATCTCCGCCGAGCGGCAGCGGCTGTTCGAAGACCTGCGCTGCCAGCCGCTCGTGACGAACGGTGGCCTCGCCGACTTCGTGTGGTCGGCCATGATCGGCATCGACGGTCTTGCGGCATCGCCTGGGCCCTACTCCGTCGAGGCCTCCAGACACACGGTGGAGCTCGCATCGCTCATGCTGCTCGAGAGCGCAAACGTGCTGTCCGGACACGGCGGTGAACCGGTGGCCGACGACCGCCTGCAGCGTCTCGAGGTCGCCAAGTCCTACATGGGACGCCACCTCGGCGACACCGACCTGACCCTCGAACGCGTCGCCGCCGAGACATACATGTCGGCGCGCACGCTCCACAACCTCTTCACGGGGACGGGCGAGACCGCGTGGTCGTGGCTGCGCTCGCGCCGCATCGAAGCAGCCAAGCAGCAGCTGCGCAATCCCGTGGGCGGCTCCATCGCCTCCATCGCCGTGCGATGCGGCTTCTCCTCGGTCTCGCACTTCACACAGGCGTTCAAGCAGGTCGTCGGCATGACGCCATCGCAGTACCGGGCGCAGCACGCGAACTGACCTCGCGCATCCGCCATCGCCGCGGGCCGTCGCGGCCCCCGATGTCGATTTCGTGCAGTCCATCATCGACGCCCCGCACATCGCGGTTGGAGCTGCTGACTCGCGGGAGACCCGTTCATACGTTGGTGGTGTTCACGGGCGAACGCACGCCCCACGTACACACACTGCAATGGAGCACACGATGGCTACGAACACACACCGCGGACGCCGACTGAGCACCGTCCCCACGATCGACTCGGTCGACCAGGGGGACGGCGTTCTCGAGCGCGGCGACGAGCTCAACCTCGACCGCAAGATCGCCGAGCTCGGCC
>JBQDJW010000083.1:0-8144 GCA_052086425.1 Pseudoclavibacter sp.
GGATGAGCGACTCGTCGTGGCTGTTGCGGGCGATCGCATCGACCGTCTTCGCGAGCTGCGCGATCGGATCGCTGTGCGGCGCAAGACGTTGACGGAGGGATGCGGTGATCGGGCGGCCGCTGCTCGCTCGCGAGATCGCAGAGACGGCGGGAAAGACGCTGTCGAACAACCCTGACAACTCGGCCGCCTCGAGGCCCGAAAGCTCGAGCTGCTCCAGGAGCCGTTCCAGGCGCTCGTGCTCGCGCCTCGCGATGAGGCCCGCCGAAACGACCCACACGGCGGTCGGCCAGTGGGGCTGCAAACGCCACCACGGCAGCGAAAGCAGGTCATCCGGCGGCTCCCACTCGCCCCGCCGCACGGCGAGCGCGACCTCGGCGATCTCGATCACGGCATCGACGCCGTCCTCGACCCAGCTGTCGGTGCGCGACTCGCCTCGAGCGGCACGAAGCTGCGCCTCGGCGACTGAGGCGCTGCCGTAGGCGGCGTTCAACAGCGCCCGAACCGCGGTCGCGTCGCGGCGGTGGAACGGCGCCTGATTCGGCGATTCGATCTGCCCCGCCTGAGCGAGCCACAGGTCGGCGACACCGAACTGACCCGCGTAGATCGCTGAAAGACCGCCCTGCAGGAGCAAAATCGGGTAGACGGGCCCCGGTGTGCGAGTGTTCTCGCGCTGCACTTTGCTCAGGACGGCGATGATCGGGCGGAATCGCCGAAACGACGTCTTGACGTCGCCGACAGACCGGTTCCCGACGGCGTATGCGGCGGCTCTCAGCATGGGAGGCAGCTTCGCCAGTGCGTCCTTGGTCGAGGCTTCGCGATGCAGCGCAAGCACGAACAGGACCGCGCCTCCGGAGGAGTCGAGCAGCGCTCGCCGCGGAACATCGGCCAGCACCCGGGCGAGGTCGCCGATCGGTGAGGAGAACCAGATCGCAATCCAGTTCTCGGCAACGTACCTGCCGAGTCCCTTCCAGTCCTGACGCTGAATCAGGTCGTCGACCCGCTCCCGGTGACCGCGGGCCCACGTCGAGCTCGACGCGCCGGCGCCGCGTCCGTCGCCCTCGACATCGGCCTCAGAAGGGTCAGGGTTCGCGGGTTCGACTGACGACATGTGGTGATGCGTGGCCCTTCCTATCGGGCCGATGCCGATGTCGCGGAGGGGGCGTGGAAGCGCGTGCATCTGCCGCCGGCCGCTCGCGGCGAGCGGACGGATGACCTGGGGGTGGACTGGGGTCCGTCGATGGTAGTCCACTCGGGCACCGAGGGACGCGAACCCACCCGGCGCGGGCGGCCGATTCGCTCGACGCCCGACGGGTCGGCCCCGACGGGTCGTCCCCGACGGGTGCGACGGCCGGGAGGGCGCGCGCCCGTCGGCGTTCCAGAGACATACACCTCCGTCCGGGTGGGGTGAGACGAGGGGTGAAGGGCGACGCGTCGGCGCTCCCCGCGCACTCCCCCACTGGCAGGATCCTTCCGTCGTCGCCGGAAGGCAACGCCCTGCCCATCGTCCCCCAGCCGTTGGGCACCACCGCTCGCGTCGCTCGCGCGCGCGACTCAGTCGCGTGTCCCGCTCACGGGTTCCGCTCCCGTGCGAATCCCCTCGTCTTCCGGACGGGGACGCCGACGTGCCGGACCCTGGGCCGCCCGCGAACCGGCGACGCACCACAACCCCACGCCCATCCTGGCGGAGCCGTTCAGGCGCGCCGATCGACCCCAGGGCAGCACCGAGAAATGGCGCGCCCTGCCAAGGAGCACAGTGTCGAGAACACATCTGCATGAGGCGGGCAACCGGCCTCATGCGAACCGAATCGCGCGACATCTGCTCGCGATCATCGGTGCATTCGCCGTCATGATCGCGACGCTGTTCGCGATGCCCTCCGCAGCACAGGCCGCACCGAACCCGGGCATCGTCGTCAGCGATCTCACCCTCTCGACCGAGGACGGCGGCCAGGCAACGGTTGGCGACACGCTCACCGCCGCAGGAACCTGGGACGCGGGGTCGGCAGACCCCACGCCCGGCGACACGTTCACGATCGGCCTGCCCGCGGAACTCGGCTTCGGCGAGGCCGTGCCGTTCAACCTCGACGGTCCGACCCCTGACGGCGACATCGTCACGTGGGCAACCTGCCTGACCGATCCGGACGCGCAGGTCGTGACCTGTGAGCTGACCGACGAGGTCACGGCGTACCCGCTCGACGTGCGCGGCACGTTCGAGTTCGAGGTCACCGCGATCGAAGCCACCGACGAGACATCGGTGACCTTCGACCTGAACGGCATCGCTACGCCCGTCGAGCTCCCCGGTGGCGGCGGCATCGACGACGGCATCGTCGTGCCGGACGAGTGGGACAAGTCCGGAGTTCTGAACGAGGACAAGTGGTCGATGACGTGGACCATCAACCTCCCCGGCGCTTCGCTCGCCGGACATGACGCGGTCAACGTCTACGACGACCTCGGCGACAACCATCAGCTCTGCGACCCCGCAGGACTGCGCATCGAGACGGTGCGCGGCGACACGGTCGTCGACGTCACCGAGATCGCAACCCTCAGCACCGATGGTCTGCCGAACCCGGCATACGACTTCGGCATCGCGCTTGTCGCTCCGGAGAGCGGATTCGACCCGGGTGTCACCTATCGCATCACGTACATGACCTGCACGCCCGACGAGCAGATCGACCCCAAGGGCACCGAGTACACGAACGAGGCGACGGTCGACATCTTCCCCGTGTCCTCGGGCGTCATCGGCGTCACGCAGGACTGGGAGTTCACCGCCGACGTCACCAAGTGGGGCAATGTGCTCGGCGGCGCCGACCGCAACGGCACGATCAAGTGGTCGGTGACCGTTGCCGGTGACTTCCTCACCGACAAGGACGGCTTCGACTTCGGCGACACGCTGACCGGCGACCACGCGGTCTGCGAAGACACCATCACGGGCATCCGCGTCTTCGAGCGATACGGTCCCAGCTGGTCGAAGGCGCGCGACATCACCGACATGTTGAGCATCACGCAGACGCCTTCTTCCGACGAAGATTTCGCGGTTCGCGTCGATGTGAGCGACGACTCGTTCGCGTTCCAGCCCTCGAACACGCTCTACGACATCGAGTACTTCACGTGCGCGACCACTGACGGCCTGCCTGAAGGCGGCACCGAATTCGGCAACTCGGCGTCCGTCGACGGCGCGATCGCCACGAGCACGCCGCAGGCGCCCGGTCGCACAGACCGCAAGACCGGCGGCATCAACACCTCCGCGGTCACGCTCGACGGCACGGAGCACCTGCCGCAGACCACCATGAACTGGAACATCACGGTGCCAGGCGAGCGTCTCGACGAGATTGCTGGCGACCTCACGGTGACCGACACGCTCTCGGGAGCGCACCAGGTGTGCGCGGACGGCGAGGGCGGCGACGTCACCGACCGGCTCGGGCTGCGCGTCGAGGCACGCGACCAGATCGGCGGCGGCGGCCTCACCACCGTCGACCTCTCCGACAGCGCCACCGCCTCGCTCGACGGCGACACGATCACCGTCACCATCCCGCAGCCGACGCTGCCGCAGCCGGACGGCGACGAGCAGGCCGGCTTCAGCAAGGAGTACCAGTACGTCATCACGTACACCACGTGCACCACGAGCGGTGGCATGGATGCGCCGGGCACGACCTACGGGAACAGCGCGACGGTCGAGGGCAAGACCTACGAGCGCACCGTGACGCAGAACAACCGCGGCAGCGGCACGGGCACCGGCGTCTCGCGCGGCTCATTCGCGATCGAGAAGGGGCTCGCCGACACCCCCGGCGCCGGCTTCGTGCCCGACGACGCGTCGTTCACCGTGCACGCGAAGGAGATCGACCCGAGCGGCGCCACGCAGCTCGAGTACGACCTGCAGGTGCCCCTGAACGGTGACCCCGCAAGCGGCCTGAACGCGCGCGGCACCGGCTGGACGGCCGAGCTCTCGGAGCCGACCCTCCCGAGCTTCCCAGGCGTGACCTGGGGCGCACCGACGTTCGCCGAGGGCGCGGGCGTGACGCCGAGTGCCGACGGCACGACGGCGATCGTCTCGCTCGACCCGCGGTCCAACGTCGAGGTCTCGCTCGAGAACACGGCGCTGCTCGGCTCGGTCGTCGTCGAGAAGGCCGTCGAGGGCGGCGCGGCCGGCGTGGTCGACCCGGACACCGAGTTCGCGATGACGGCGCAGATCGACGTCTCGGCGCTCGGCGACGGCTTCCCGGCGCAGCCCGACCGCACGTTCACGGTCACGGCCGGTGAGCCGCACACGCTCGCCGACCTGCCGATCGGTGCCGTCGTGACGGTGACCGAAACGCTGCCGACGGATGACGACCTCCTCACGTGGTCGCCGGCCGTCGTCTCGCCCGAGCGCCTCGAGGTCCTCGCCGATCACGCGACGGCACCCGAGACCTTCACCGTGACGAACACGGCCGAGCGATCGGTCGGCACCTTCACTGTCGCGAAGCAGGTCACGGGCGAGCAGGCCGACAATTCCGCCGTCCCCGACCAGGTCACCGCAACCGCCACGTGGACCGACGCCGAGGGGAACGAGCGGGAGAAGACCCTGGAGCTCCCGACCGACGGCACTCCCGTGCCGTTCGGCGAGTCGCTGCTTGTCGGCACCGAGGTGACGCTCACCGAGACGCCGCTCGCCGACGGCTCGAGCATTGCCTGGGGCGCGCCCGTCTGGTCGGGCGCCGGTGTGGCGCAGGACGGCGAGAGCGCCGTCGTGACGATCGCCCGCGACGCGAACGCCGCGGTCACGCTCGACAATCACGCCGCGACCTCGACCGCAGGCATCAGCCTGATCAAGGGCGTCGCCGGCGAGGCGGCAGGCGAGGTGGCAGACGGCACCGAGTTCCCCGTCACGGTCGAATGGGTCGACGCCGACGGCGAGACGCAGACGCGCGACCTCACGATCGATGCAGTGACACCGACGGTGCTCGACGAGGATCTGCCAGCCGGCACCGTCGTCACGATCACCGAGGGTGAGCGACCCGGCATCGACACCGTGATCTGGGGATCGATCACGATCGCCGGCAACGGCGTCACGGACGCGGGCGACGGCAGCGCGACGATCGTCGTCTCTGACCAGCAGAACGATGTGGCGCTCGTGACGATCATCAACGAGAGCACGTGGGCGCCCGGTACCTTCACGCTCTCGAAGGAGGTCACCGGTATCCCGCTCGACGACCCGGATGTGCCCGAAACGGTCGACGTCATCGCGACCTGGATCGATGAGGAGGGCGTTGAGCAGACGAACGAGCTGACCCTGCCGAACGACGGCACCTCCGTGCCGTTCGGCCTCGACCTCCCGCCGGGCACCGAGGTCACCCTGACCGAGGTGGCGCCGGCGGACACGGATCGCTTCTCGTGGGGCGCGCCGGTGTGGAGCGGCGATGACCTCGAGGCTCGCGACGACGGCACCGCCACCCTGACGATCGGCGCCGCCACCGTCGACGCGGTCACGCTCACCAACACCGCGACGGCCGACCTCGGAAGCCTCGAGCTCGCGAAGAGCCTGAGCGGCGATGGAGCGAACGGCCTGCCCGAGGGCACGGCGTTCCCGGTGACGCTCTCCTGGACCGACCTGCAGGGCGAGCCCCAGCAGCGCGAGGTCGAGGTCGTCGCGGGGTCACCCGTCGTGATCGACGACCTGCCGCTCGGCACCGAGATCGAGATCACCGAAGGTCGCGCCGAGCTCGGCGACGAGCTTCGTTGGGTCGGCGTCGAGTGGACCACGAGCGATGAGCTGGTGTCGCTGACCGCGGACGGCGACACCGCGATCGTCTCGATCGCGGGCGACGACGGTGCCAACGCGGCTGTCACGCTCACGAACGACATCGAGCGCGCATCCGGCATCGTGGCGACCGGCGGAGACACGCTCGGCTGGATCGCCCTCGGCGCGGGGGCGTTGATCCTGGCGGGCGGCGGCGCGCTGCTGATCCGCCGCCGACGGGCCGCATAGCCCGGGCGCGGGCCTGCGGGCGCGCACCCACCCAAGAAGGGCGCCGTCGATCCTGAGCGATCGGCGGCGCCCTTCGCCGTCGTTCGTGGGCGGCCGGCCGACCGGATGCGGCACTCGCGGAGATCGCCCGAGTCACGTCCGCGACCGCACCGCCCACCCTCGCCGCGCCGGTAGACTCTCGGAGGTTGCGCATCCGGCCCCTCACCGCTCATCTGCCTGGCCGGCTGCCCCGGAAGGAGCCCGTCGAGTGTCTACGCACGAGCATGTCCCCGACACGGTCGCGAACGCCGCGTCGACACCGGAGCGCGAGCAGCCGTACGGCGCGCTCGGCCTGAAGCCGGACGAGTACGCGCGCATCCGCGAGATCCTCGGGCGCCGCCCGACCTCGGGCGAGCTCGCCATGTACTCGGTCATGTGGTCGGAGCACTGCTCGTACAAGTCGTCGAAGATCTACCTGCGCCAATTCGGCGAGAAGGTCAACGACGCGATGAAGCGCGACCTGCTCGTCGGCATGGGCGAGAACGCCGGCGTGATCGACGCGGGCGACGGCTGGGCCGTGACCTTCAAGGTCGAATCGCACAACCACCCCAGCTACATCGAGCCGTTCCAGGGCGCGGCAACGGGCGTCGGCGGCATCGTGCGCGACATCATCTCGATGGGCGCCCGCCCGGTCGCGGTCATGGACGCGCTGCGCTTCGGCGACATCGACCACGCCGACACGGCCCGCGTCGTGCACGGCGTCACGAGCGGCATCTCGTTCTACGGCAACTGCCTCGGCCTGCCCAACATCGGCGGCGAGACCTGGTTCGACAGCGTCTACCAGGCCAACCCGCTCGTGAACGCCCTCGCGGTCGGCGTGATGCGCCACGAAGACCTGCACCTCGCCAACGCGCGCGGCGCCGGCAACAAGGTCGTGCTCTTCGGCGCACGCACGGGCGGCGACGGCATCGGCGGCGCCTCGATTCTCGCGTCGGACTCGTTCGACGACGGCGGCCCGACGAAGCGGCCCGCCGTGCAGGTCGGCGACCCGTTCGCCGAGAAGGTCCTCATCGAGTGCTGCCTCGAACTGTTCGGCGGCGACGTCGTCGAGGGCATCCAAGACCTCGGTGCCGCGGGCATCTCGTGCGCGACGAGCGAGCTCGCGGCGGCCGGCGACGGCGGCATGTACGTCGAGCTCGACCGGGTGCTGCTGCGCGACCCGAACCTCACGGCAGAAGAAATTCTCATGTCGGAGAGCCAGGAGCGCATGATGGCGATCGTGCGGCCAGAGAAGCTCGACGAGTTCCTGGCGATCACGGGCAAGTGGGAGGTCGAGACGAGCGTGCTCGGCGAGGTCACCGACACGGGCCGACTCGTCATCAACTGGCGCGGCGAAGAGATCGTCAACGTCGACCCGCGCACGGTCGCCCACGACGGGCCCGTCTACGAGCGCCCCCTCGCGCGGCCCGCGTGGCTCGACGCGCTGCAGGCGGACACGACGGGCTCGCTCGCCCGCCCGGCGACGGGCGACGAGCGGCGCGAGCAGACGATCCGGATGCTCGGGTCGGCGAACCTCGCAGACACCGAGTGGGTCACCAACCAGTACGACCGCTACGTGCTCGGCAACACGGCCTTCGCGTACCCGGAGGACGCCGGCATGGTGCGCATCGACGAGGAGTCGGGGCTCGGCTTCGCGATCTCGCTCGACGCCAACGGCCGCTACGCCCAGCTCGACCCGGCGACGGGCGCGAAGCTCGCGCTCGCGGAGGCCTACCGCAACGTCGCCGCGACCGGCGCCCGGCCGGTCGCCGTTTCTGACTGCCTCAACTTCGGCTCGCCCGAGAACCCTGAGGTCATGTGGCAGTTCAAGGAGGCCGTGACGGGCCTCGCCGACGCCTGCCTCGAGCTCGAGATCCCGGTCACCGGCGGCAACGTGTCGTTCTACAACCAGACCGGCGACGTGCCGATCCACCCGACCCCCGTCGTCGCCGTGCTCGGGCTCATCGATGATGTGGCCGGCCGCGTGCCGAGCGCCTGGCAAGACGAGGGCCTCGCCCTGTACGTGCTCGGCACGACCCGCGACGAGCTCGACGGCTCGCAGTGGGCCGGCGTGATCCACGGCCACCTCGGCGGTGTGCCGCCGCGGGTCGACCTCAACGCCGAGCGCGCCCTCGCCGACCTCGTCGTCGGCGCCCGCAGGCAG
>JBQDJW010000084.1:0-8132 GCA_052086425.1 Pseudoclavibacter sp.
CACCCGCTCGCAAGACAATCACCGCATGGTCGGTGGCGTAGGCCTGCGTCCGCTTGGCAACCAGATCCAGCCCTCTTGCCGCGCCACCTCTCGGTTGTCATCCGATGGCGGTTCGCAGTTGCCGAGGAACGCCTCGCGAGTGACAAGTGCGGCGACAACTGCATCAAGCGCGTTATCGTCGCGCGCACATAAGTCCCGATATCCGTTCCAATCCAACCACGGAGTCATCTTCACAAGTTCGGCCACCAAAGCAGAACGGCCAGCGGCGTTCTTCGCACCTTTGTAGCCCCGGTGAGTCAAGGACCAGCAGTGCAATGCGGCCGCCGGATACACTTCGAAAACCATCCCGGAACCGTCACGCGTGACATCGAGACCGCGCTCACGCAAACGAGCTTCAAGCCCGGCCCAGCGGAGAGCCGGGTAGGCGATCCTGTCTGTAGAGATACTCAACGGAGTAATTCCCGTGCGACGGTGTACCGCACGATCTGTTGTTCGCATCGCGAGGTTCCGACGCCAACCGGATTCAGTGGATGCAGGGGCCAATAAAGTTCCGGCGGCATGCGCGCTGACCACGTCGACGAATGCCACCCGAGGGGCACATCCACTCCCGTCCTGTCAGCCGCCTCGATAGCTGCCACAAGGTCATTATCGCTCCCCCCGACATCGACCTGTTCCAACGAGAGTGCACCATCTTCACGCACGACGGCGACGCCCGTACGCCGGGCTTCGGCTGCGAGATCGATACCGACAAAGAGCATCCCGGAGTCTACCCATAGAACGGGTCCGCGTTGCTCCCAGCACGTGGACGAGAACCCCCGATGCGGAACGGGTCATACCCCGGACTGCGGCTAGACGCTAAACCGAAACTCAACCGAGTTCCGGCACGGAGACCTATCTGAGTGGTCGGGCCCGGCTGCAGCCGCACCAATCACGTCCGCGTCCCCGGACCCGTTTCCGACGAACGACCGCAACTAGAGTTTCCACACCTAAAGGAAAAGCAGAGAAAATGGCATCCGTCTGGCCCGCCAAGCTGTGAAAGCCGCAGACCGCTCCGCACACTCTCAGGCGGTCGTCCGCTGGACCTGCTCCAGCCAATCCCAAAGAGCGCGCTCGCGATCGGTGTCGTAGGACTCAGCAGAGGAGGCCATCACCTGCTTCCGGTGAATGTAGGCACCAGTCGCGGCAGGTGTGACGCCGAGGACCGCGTCTGTGAGTTTCCTGCCCGCCGGGACCGGGGTGTCCACCAGAGGTGTGACCGTGAGCAACGGGATGACCCTCTTCATCAAGAAGGGGAAGGCCCCGCCGGTCTCGCGCGCGAGACCTGTTCCGACCACGAGGCTGGGGTTGTAGGAAACGATGTCGATACCGTCGGGCAATCGGCGTGCCCATTCGTGGACCAGGTACAGACCGCCGAGCTTGCTCGTGACGTAGGCACGACGACCGGCTCGGACGTTTCCGGATCCTGCGAACGCCCCGGGTTGGGAAGTCTCCGGGACGTACCACTTGGGCGCGGGCATGGTTCCCCCGGTGTGCCGAAGGTCACCGAAATGGGCGTCGCTGACCGTGACGACGATGCGTGCCGGCGCTTGGATGTGCGGGCTCAGTCGCCTGAGGAGCTGGTGCGTGGACATGACGTTCACCGCGAAAGTTCTCTCATAGCCGTCGACCGTGGTCTCCAGCGCGTTCGAGAGGTGAACGCCCGCGTTGAAGACGAGTCCCCGCAGCGGAGGCAGCTCGCCGGAGTCGAGGCGATCCTCCAGCTGTGCGCTGGCAGTGGCGATGCTCTCCTGGCTCGACAGGTCGATGTCGATGGCCGACACGTGCGGCGAGACTTCTCGCAGATCTGGCAGAACCGCGGAAGTGGAGGACGGTCGACCGAGGACCACAAGGTGCGTCTCGGAACTACGTCCGAGGACGTCCTTCGCGGTCTCAAGGCCGATGCCCCGGGTCGCCCCCGTCATGATCAGTGTTCGGATGGCTGCGGTCATGGGAGGGCCTCCTGAGTGCGATCGTGCTAGGGCTGGTGTGCGTCAACGCTTTCCTTCTGCGTCCTCACCGAGCCTGAAGGAGTCTTGGATGGCCTGGAAGATTCCGTCGAGCCTGGTATCCCTAGGGCCACGCACCAGAACTGGCGCCTATCACGGTGGACGATAATGGAGCCATGACGGGAGACAGACAGTTCGGCTTGGGTGAGTATCTTCGTCATCAGCGCGCGGAACTGACACCCCTGAACCGGGGCGAGGTGTCTCCCCTGTCCCACAGGCGTGTGCCAGGCCTGCGTCGCCAGGAGCTCGCCGACACCGCGGGCATATCGGTCGAGTACTACACCCGCCTCGAACAAGGGCGCGCGTCCCGCCCCTCCCGGGAGATCCTCAACGCGCTGGCGCGAGCTTTCCGACTCTCGGACGCCGAACGGGAACACCTGTTCCGACTCGCGGGCGAATCACCTCCGCGTCCGCAAGCCCCCGCCGCGCACGTCCGACCGGGGCTCCGACACCTGCTCGACAGCATGCCCGACAACATCCCGGTCACCCTTCACGACGGTCGGCTCGACGTGCTGGCTTTCAACGCTGCCGCGGCGGAGCTGTTCGAACCGGTCTTCGCAGACGGAACCTACGGACGCAACATCGCCTTCCAGGCCTTCACGTCGCCGGGACTCCGCACGCTACTCGGGAATGACGGAGCAGAGCAATTGGCGCGAGTAGCCGCAGCCGAACTCCGCAAGGCGATAAGCGTCTACCCGGAGGACGAGTACCTCCGCTCGCTGCTTCGCGAACTGTCGACAAACAATTCCGAGTTCAGCCGCCATTGGGAACGCGGAGAGATCGGAACATGGCAGTCAGCGATGAAGCACGTCAACCATCCGACCAAAGGCGTGCTCGCTCTCGACAGCGAGATGCTGCACGATCCAGAGAGCGACCACTGGGTCATGTTCTTCACGCCCCGCTGTGCATGATCCGTCGAGGTGCGCGCCCCGTCATTAAGACTGACTACACGTTAAACCGGAACTCCACCGCATTCCGGTACAGAGCAACCTCTGGGTGGAACGTGCGCCACATCCGTGCCCGCAGCCCCTCAAGACTTCTGCGCTGCAGAGATCGTCAGGACGTGCCTGTTGCTCGAGGGGAAGGAAGCGGCTTCACCATGATCAGACAGGGGGTGCCTTCACCCCAGAGCGCGGTCTCCTCCAGCGACATAAAACCCCACCGCTCATAGAAGTGACGAGTGCGCGCATATCCGGCATCTGGGTGCGAGGCTCCGAGGGTCTTCACCTGCAACAGCCGCACCCCACGGCGAATCGCATCGTCTTCGACGGCCCTGAGCATTGCCGTGCCGACGCCGGTCCCGTGCACTGTTCGGTCGACGACGGTGAGGTGCACCTCGGCGACATGCGGAAAGTGGCGATCGATCAGCGTGACGCCGACGATCAACCCCTCGCGGTCACGGCCCGTCCATGTCTCCATGGAGCGAGCTGCTTCGATGTACTCTTCGTTGGATTCCGGTTGCGCGAACCACTCGGGGACCGTGGTGAGCAACCTCGCGACGTCGTCAGGTACCTGCCGGTCGAGCTCAGCGATCCACGCTGTGCTGCTCATGCAGCCGCGAGCGGCGTGATCGCAGCGACCTTGTCGCGCAGCGCCCGGCGCTCCCGGCGCAGCTCGTAGTTCGACTGCAAGTTCATCCAGAGCTCCTCGGACGTCCCGAAGTATCGCGCCAGACGGATCGCCGTATCAGCGGTGATCCCCCGCTTGCCGTGCACGATCTCGTTGATCCGGCGCGGCGGCACACCGATGGACACGGCAAGCTTGTTCTGCGTGATCCCGAAGCCCTCGATGAAATCCTCCATCAGGATCTCTCCCGGGTGGATCGGCTCGATCAGGTCGCTCTCAGTGGTAGTCGACGAGTTCGACATTGTCCGCACCTCCCTCTCTCCAGACGAAGCAGAGACGCCATTGCGCGTTGACGCGGATGCTGTGCTGCCCGCGTCGGTCGCCGACCAGACGCTCCAGGCGGTTGCCAGGCGGGACCCGAAGATCCTCGACATCCTTCGCCGCATGGATCAGCTCGAGCTTCCGCAAGGCCGTCCGCTGCATCGTCCGATCGACGCGCTTGACGTACTGCTCATGCCAGATGCGCTCGGTGTCCTTGCTGCCGAACGATCTGATCACGTCACCAGTGTATAACGGGCACCGTCATTAACGCTAGACGTTAAACCTGAACTCGACCACGTCGCCATCCTGCATGACGTAGTCCTTGCCCTCCATTCGGGCCTTGCCCCGCGAGCGCGCTTCGGCGGTTGATCCCGCGTCGACCAAGTCGTCGAACGAGATGACCTCGGCCTTGATGAAGCCCTTCTCGAAGTCGGTGTGGATCACGCCAGCCGCCTGCGGCGCCTTCGCGCCCTGCGGGATCGTCCAGGCGCGAGCTTCCTTCGGCCCTGCCGTGAGGTACGTCTGCAGGCCGAGCGTGTCGAAGCCGATGCGCGCGAGCTGGTCGAGGCCCGATTCGTCCTGCCCCAGCGAGGCGAGCAGCTCGGCCGCTTCCTCCGGGTCGAGGTCGATCAGCTCCGACTCGGTCTTCGCGTCGAGGAAGATCGCCTTTGATGGCGCAACGAGCGCCGCGAGTTCGGCGAGTCGAGCCTCGTCGCCGAGTACTTCCTCGTCAATGTTGAAGACGTAGATGACGGGCTTCGAGGTGAGCAGGCCGAGCTCTTTGATCGACTCGAGGTCGAGACCGGTCGCGGAAAGCAACGTCCCCTCGTTCAGCGCAGTCTGCGCATCCCGTGCCGTTTCGAGCACCGACGAGTCGAGCTTCTTGCCCTTGACCTCTTTCTCGTAGCGCGTGATCGCCTTTTCGAGGGTCTGCAGGTCGGCGAGGATCAGCTCGGTGTTGATCGTCTCCATGTCGCTCGCCGGCTCGACCTGGCCGTCGACGTGCACCACGTCACCGTCGGTGAAGCCGCGCACGACCTGCGCGATCGCGTCGGCCTCGCGGATGTTCGCGAGGAACTGGTTACCGAGTCCCTCACCCTCGCTTGCGCCCTTGACGATGCCGGCGATGTCGACGAACGAGACCGCCGCGGGCAGGATGCGCTCTGAGCCGAAGATCTCGGCGAGCGCGCCGAGCCGCGAATCCGGCAGCTCGACAACCCCCACGTTCGGCTCGATCGTGGCGAACGGATAGTTCGCCGCGAGAACCGCATTCTTGGTGAGTGCGTTAAAAAGCGTTGACTTGCCGACGTTGGGCAGGCCGACGATGCCGATTGTAAGAGCCACGGGGGTCAAGTGTACGGGCGCTGACGGTTGCCGCGTCCCGGCTCACGACGGCCGGACTGCCCGGTACGCCTCGGTGGTGTACGGCAGTGAGATCGTGGCATTCCCCACCGCACCCACGTCGTCGAACAGTTCGCCGAGTTCGCCGTCGATGCGGGCCCGCTCGTCGTCTCCTGCGGTGATGACGTAGCTGCTCGAGCGCACCATCGCGAGCAGGTCTTCGCGGGTCATTCGCCGTTCCCAGTGGAAGTCACGGTGCTCCAGCTCGCGAAAGGGTTCCGCGATGGGCGGAACGCCAGCGGCGAGCATTGCCTCGGCAGACGTCGTGTGCCGTATGCGTGCCATGTGTGCCACCCAATCGACGGACTCGTCGATCACGTTCCAGATGAGGCCAAGGGCACCCCCAACCCGCAACGTGCGGGCGGCCTCCGCAGATGCCGGGACGGGATCAACCCAGTGCCACGCCTGACCGAAGAGAACGGCGTCCAGCCCGGCATCGGGAACCGGCAGCTCCTCGCCTCGACCGATGAATGCTGGCACCCCCGGAACAGCCTCGCGCAGCGCTTCGAGCATCGCCGGATCCGGGTCGATCGCCACCACGTCTGCCCCGGCCGCGACGAGCGCGCGGGTGAGTTTGCCCGTCCCGGCTCCGACGTCCGCGACCCGAATGCTGCGCCCATTGGATGCCACTGGCTGGAGCAGGAAGTCCACCGCCTCGGCCGGATACTCCGGGCGCCCCGCCTCGTACGACTGCGCCATGCGCCCGAACGACGTCGACATCTGTTCGCGCTCCGTCATGATCCGACCCTATGTCTAGACAGAGGCGCGCGTCTCCGCGCCCACCGATTCTTGCCCAGGGCCCGAGCGCCGGAGTCAGGACGTGCGGATGCCCTTGTAGCGCTCGCCCGCGTAGTACTTCAGCAGCGCGTCCCACGCGAGCGCAGCCTCGCCCGCCCGGGACGAGGGAATCTCGGGCATGGCCTCGCCGACCGCCGGCAGGTCGTCGATGATGTCGAGCTCGAGCCGGATGACCCGCTCGACATCGTAGGTATCGAGCGTGACGCCTTCGTCGGCCACGGCCACGGGATCGTCGTCGCCGTCACGTCCGCTCTCGTCGCCGTTGCCATTCGTGCCCGTGCCGCCGTTCAGGCCGCGCTTCGTCGCGCCGCTCCCCGGAGTCCCGGATGCCCCGTTGCCGTTCGTCTCGGAGAACACGGCCCGGGCCTCTGCCTCTCCCCCGCCCCCGGCGAGTCGTTCCTCGGTCAATGCTTCGAGCCGGTCGCTCGTGAGGTAGCGGATGCTCGTGCGCTCGTTGTGCAGCACATCGACGGCGGCGATGTACCGCCACCGGATGACGACGGTGCGGTCGGCGTTGGAGCGTTCGAGGCCGCGATCGGAGACGATGACGCTCGGCGTGGTCGCACTGTCTCGGACGGCGAGGAACACGCAGATCACGAGGGGGATCGCCGCGAACGCGCTGATGAACACTGCGCCGGTGACGACGCCGCTGATCATGGCGATCGTCGTGCCGGCGAAGCCGATCAGCACGCAGACGAGAATCGCCAGCAGGTATACGCGCACGTGCGACGCTGCCTTGAACTCGCGCTCGATCGGGGCTTCCACGCCGCTCAGACTAGTCGTCTCGGTCAACGCGTCGAAGCCCCGGCTACTCGTCGCGTGCTCCGCGAAGCTGGGCGCCGGTGACGAGGAACACGGCCCCGAGGCCGGCAACCAGCGCGCTCACGCCGTACGCGAGCACCGAGGTCATGAGGGAGGTTCGGAACGACGCAGCCGCCGAAAGTCCCTGCCCCTTCTTGCGCAACTCTGCCGCCTCGGGCGACGACCCGTCGAGCGACGACAGTTCGGCGTTGATGTCGGCGAAGGTGCGCCCGCCAGACGCCTTCTCTGCGTTGCGCTTGATCGCCATCGACTCGGCGTACGCCGTCACCGGGTCTTGCACGACCTTGCCTGGAAGGAAGTCGGCGTTGCCCGGAATTGTGATGCGCTCATCGCGCAGCTGCTTGGTGACCGCGAACCACGCCCCTGCACCGCCCGTGAGCAGGAGGGCGCCCGCGGCGATGCCGATGCCGCCGACGCGGCGAACTGCGGAGGTTGTGTGCGAACTGGTCATCTTTGGTCCTTTCGCGCGGTGTCGCGGACGCGACGTCGCGATGGGCGAAACGTGCTTTGCAGCTAGCCTGGCAGGAACGCGAACGATGTGCGAGGAGGACCGATGGCCACCGAACTCGACCCGTTCATCGAGCGGCTGATTCGCAGGCCGGAATGGCTGCCGACGTGGTCGACGCACCCGTGGGCCGCGATCGCCGACGCGGGCGACGCAGCGCATCGCCTCGCCCTCGAGCGGTGGAACGCCGTTCGCGACCAGGCGGATACCGCCGCGTACGCCGGCATCGCCGTGCTGCTCGTCGAGGCCTTCGACGACGACCGTGCCCTGATGAACTTCGCAGAGACGACGGCCCGGGAATCGTTTTTCGAGGCGCTGCTCCCGTATTCACCGATCCTGACACCCGGCGGCCGCGCGGCCCGCGCCCTCGGCAAACTGTTTCTCACTCGCCTGCTGCACGCCCTCGGCGACGGCATGCTCCGCACCGAGATCATCGACGCGATCGCGCACCTCCGCATCGACGACCGCGGCGAGGTGTATCTCGTGACCCGTCGCGCCCTCGCGAGTGAGCTGCGCGGTTCGCCGGCGCAGGATGAGGCCGAGCGGTACGCCGACCGGGTGCTCATCGCCGCGGCGGAGGCGACGCCCGACCGGCCAGAGGTGCTGCAAACCGTGCTGTCGTACTGGGGCGCGGACGAACCCCTCGACGATGTGCCGACCGCGGAGCTGGAGGG
>JBQDJW010000085.1:0-4720 GCA_052086425.1 Pseudoclavibacter sp.
GCGGGCGGGCCGGCGTAGGCGGGGCGCCGCTGTGCCTGTGGCTCCGCCTGCGGTCGTCCGCGTGGTGCTCGTGCGCCCGGCGCCCGTGGGCCTCGCGGCGTGCCTGTCTGGCCTCGTCGCTGCAGATTGAATACGCTCAGCGACACTCCAGGCCGCCATTTCGCGTGGCGTGCGGCTGGGCGTACGCAAATGGAACGCGCGAGGCGCGCGTGGGTGCCGGGCGTTCGAACCGGCGGCCGGGCCTTGCCGGGACGGGCAAGGCCGGGCAGGCGCCGGAGCGCGACGCGAGCGCGTCTGCCGCTGAGCGGGAAGGGCGCGGCAGCGCCGTCTCGGGAGCGGGCCGCGAAAGAATGGATCGCGTGACGTTCGACGAGACCCGCGCCGAGAAGCCCGCCGAAACCGCTGACAGGGCCAGCGGGGCGCCCGACGGCACGCCCGCCTTCGCGGCCCTTCCCCGCATCGACTTCGACGCGATCGACTTCGTGACGAGCGATCACCATTTCGGGCACGCGCGCATCATCGAGCTGTGCGAGCGACCCTTCTCGTCGGTGTCGCAGATGAACGGCGAGCTCATCGCCGCGTGGAACCGCGTGGTCGGCCCAGACGACACCGTGCTGCACCTCGGCGACCTCGCGCTCGGCAAGCGCGACGACACGATCCCGCTGACGAGCGCGCTCAACGGGCGCCGGATACTCGTGCCCGGCAACCACGACACGATCTCGTCGGTCTATCGGACGTCGGCAGGGAACAAGGAGCGCACGCACGAACTCCTCGATCAGCACGGTTGGACGGTGCTCCCCGAGATCGTTGCGGGCACGCGCGGAGGGCGGAACCTCATCGCCGCGCACTACCCGTACGCCGGTGACTCGCACGGCGACGACCGGCACGTCGACGCCAGGCCGCTCGACGAGGGCGTTCCCCTTCTGCACGGCCACACCCACGACCGTGTCGCGGGGCCGAGCGGCCACATGTTCCACGTCGGCGTCGACGCGCACGGATTCGCGCCGATCCCGATGTCGACGATCGACGAGTGGATGCGCGGGGCAGGTCGCTGAGCCGCGTCGCCGAACGTTGACGCCCGAGCGGTCGCGGAGCGGCCGACTCGAGGGCGGGTCGCAGAGCGTGATGACCGATTGGAGTGCTCCTGACGCAGGAGACGGGATATACGCGTCTGCTGCGTCAGGAGCACTGCGATCTGCCAGTGCGGCGGTCACATGGCCGGGTTCGACGAGCAGTCGCGAATTCCAGCCGAACGTCGGCATAGGGGAGCGACAGGCAAAGTGCTCCGCTGTGCTACATGCAGAGCATCACCCATCGAGAGCTGCGGAACAACAGTGCGGAAGTTCTTCGCCGGGTCGAGGCGGGGGAGTCTCTGCACGTGACGAACAACGGTGTGCCCGCAGCGATGATCGTTCCGGTGGGAGGCACCGTGCTCGAAGGGCTGGTTGCCCGAGGCGAAGCACGTGCCGCGACTCGTGAGGTTGAGGTCTTCAAGGCGGCTCGACGCCGTCTTGCGGCCAAGGGCGCGCCCTCGAAACCCACGTCGGAGACGCTCGAGGATTCTCGCGGACAATGGTGACGGTCGCCTACCTCGGCACGTCCGCGGCCATGAAGGTGTTGGTTCCTGAAGTGGAGTCCGCCGCGCTGCTGAACGAGCTTCAGAAACCCGGACGAGCGCTGGTCGCGTCCTGGCTCCTGCACACCGAATTGCACTGCGCCGCCGGTCGTCATCCCGCCGACATGGAACTCGACGCGATTACCGAGGCGCTGCAGGCCGTCAACCTCGTCGACCTGACCCGCGGAGATCTCTTGGCCGCCGGGACGCAAGTCGGGCTCCGGTCCAATGACGCGATCCACCTCACAACGGCCCTGCGAGTCGGTGCAGACGAATTCATCACGTACGACGTCGAAGTGGCGACCGCGGCAAGCAGCGCGGGCCTCGGCGTTGTCACGCCGTCCTAGCGCGAGTCGCAGTGATCGACCGACGGCGATCCGGAGCGAGTGGTGATCGTCGAGAACCTCGACACGTTCCTGCCGCTGCCGGCAATGTCGGGAGTCGTCGCCGTTTTCGGGCACGGCGACGAGGTCGGATCACTCGCCCGCATCGCGTGGGACGACGCGCTCCCGGTGCTGCGGGAGAGGCTCGCTGGCGCGAATTCGGCGAACTCAGCGCGCGCCTGACGCGCGCACGAGGGCGCGCGGGCCGGAACCCGGGCGCCCTCGTGAGGTCAGGCCGAGAGTGGCGCGCGCTCGCGCAGCAGGCGCATGAACTCGCGGAACCAGGGACCGTTGTCGTTCCAGGCACGAGCGCTGACGAGGTTGCCCTCGACGAGCGCCTCCGAGTTCTGGTACGTGCCACCGCCGGCCTCGATGTCGGGCGCGACGTCGGGGAACCCCGAGGACGTGCGGCCGGCGAGCACGCCGCTCTGCGCGAGGATGAGCGGGCCGTGGCAGGTGACCGCGACCGGAGCGTCCGCCCCGAAGAAGTGCTGCACGATGCGCTTCACATCGGCGTTGTTGCGCAGGTACTCGGGGGCACGGCCACCGGGCACGACGAGGGCGACGTAGTCGTCGGGGTTCACGTCGGCGAGCGCGATGTCCGCCTCCCAGCCATGGCCGAGCTTCTCGGTGAACGTGTCGTAGCCCTCGAAGTCGTGGACGACGAACTGCAGCCGCTTCTTGGTCGGCGCGGCGATGACGGGCTCGTAACCCTCTTCGCGAAGCCGCTCATACGGATAGAACACCTCGAGCGTCTCGGAGAAATCGCCGGCGAGGATCAGAACCTTGGACATCGTTGCCTCCGTAACGGGACCGGGCACGACGACGTGCCCATGCGGCCCCTCAGTCGTTGATGCGAGCCATCGGAACCGATTCTGCCGCGGGGCCAGGGCGACACGCCATGCACATTCTCACTGCGTTAGAACGGGGCCGGCGGGCAGGCCTCGCGTTCTCCCGAGGCGAGCCTCGGCCGCCGACGTCCAAGCCAGAACCCGAGCACGCCGCCGGCCACCGCAGCGCCGACGCCCACGGCGATGAGGCCCAGGATGTGGCGGAGGAGCGGGTAGGGAACGACGGAGAACTCGGAAATCGGTTCGTACGACGCGGTGTAGGTCGTCCACGTGTACGAGAACGGCGCCGCGAGGACGACGACACCGACGACGATCACGGCGACGGCGGTGATAAGCGCGACGAGCCCGAGCAGACGAGGCATGCGCGACAGGCTAGTCAACCCGATGAACGAGGAGCAGCGGGCGCTGCGGCAGGGCTTCGTACCGGAAGACGAAGCGAGCGAAGGGATGCACTATGCCGCGAACTGGCGGCTCGCTCTTTACACTGCCGACATGACTCCCGCCGCCGCCGTCGACATGATCACGATCCCGGCTGGTTCGGTGACGCTGCGCGATGCGCGCACCGAGTCGGCGCGTACCGTCGACGTACGGCCGTTCGAGCTTGCCCGCACGACCGTCACCGATGCAGGGGCGCTTCCCGTGCATCCGGTGACCTGGTTCGCCGCAATCAAGGCGTGCAATGACGCGTCGAGGGCCGATGGTCGCTCCGCCGCCTACCAGATCGACGGACGAACAGCGACGTGGCGGGTCGAGGCCGACGGCTGTCGACTCCCGACCGAGGCCGCGTGGGAATTCGCGTGCCGCGCCGGCACGACGACGCCGACGTACGGCCGACTCGCCAATACGGCCTGGACCGCGGACGACGCCGTCGACGGCCCGCAGCCAGTCGGCGCCAAAGCGCCGAATGCGATCGGGCTCGCCGACATGCTCGACAACGTCTGGGAGTGGTGCTGGGACTACGCCGACACTGCCCGCTACGGCGACGACCGTGCACTGCGCGGCGGCGGCTGGGCAGATCGCCCGTGGAGCTTGCGCGCATCTGTTCGTCGCGGCAGCGCACCCGACGCGGTGCTCGACGACGTCGGATTCCGGTTCGCGCGTGGCGCGGTCGGCGAGGCAGGCACATCAACCGCCCAAGGCTGGTCCGCAGACGCCGACAGGGAGCGAGCCGCTGTGCGCGGCCCGCTCCCTGTCGGATGGACGCCCCTTCGCGAATTGCTCGGCGAGTGACCTCGGGGATCTGCGATATGCCACTCCGGACGGTCGACGTGCTTGGGATTGGAACACGAATTGACGCGCCAGACGGCGTCGTCATTGCTTGGGCGCCGGCAGCTCACGACAGGCGGTCAATGTCGAGAGCCTTGTTGCGGGCACTTCTCTCCGAGCGGACACGAGACGACTTTGCGTTCACGCAGCAATGCACGGCATGCGGCAGCACCTCACACGGTCAGCTCCGAGTCGTCGTGCACGATGCGTCTCGTGCCACAACGCACGTCGACGGCCAGCTGGTCAGCGTGAGTTATGCGGGGGCTCTCGCCGTCGTCGGGGTCGCTCCGCCGGGGACGGTTGCCTTTGGAATCGATGCGGAACCAAACACAGATGCCACGCGTCACGCGGCCGCAGAAGCTTTGGGCCGAGATGTCGCTACCTGCGAGATTCGCGACTGGACCACGCTCGAGGCTGCAGCAAAGGCTCGCGGTTTTGGCCTGCGCGGTAAATGGGCGCAAAGAACTCCAGAATCACTGAACGTTCTCGACCTGGAACTGCCAAGCGAGCCGACATCGACGATCGTCTCGGTCGCTATGACCGCTCTCGCGACCGCGGCAGGCGCGGGAGCCGAGTCTCATAGAGCCATGCCTGCCAGAGACCAG
>JBQDJW010000085.1:4730-8127 GCA_052086425.1 Pseudoclavibacter sp.
GTCGAGAAAGGTGGAGGCTGTCGCAATCCTGTGTCGATGCGAGGTCGTCCACTCGAACAGCAACCGCCGAAAGGCATCGCTCCCCAGCTCTCGACGCAAGGCCTCGAGCAACAGTGCACCTCGCTTGTACACGCGATCGTCGAACATATCCTTGGGGCCCGGATCGGCGAGCAGCAGGTCTTGCGGCAACTCCGCAAGCACCGCATAGTGCTCATCGGCGCACTCCGCGGCCGAAGGGCCGCCAGAGGCTTCGGACCAGATCCACTCGGCGTAGCACGCGAACCCCTCGTTCAGCCAGATATCCTCCCACCGTCCGATTCCCACACTGTTGCCAACCCATTGATGCGCAATCTCGTGCGCAATCAGGCGTTGCTCTGCAGCGGCGCAGTGGTTCAATCCAAACGTCGCCATGCCTTGTGCCTCAAGTGGAATGTCTAGCGTCTCGTCCGTGACAACGATGGTCAAATGTTCTTGGGGATAGTCGCCAAACCATTCTTCATAGAGCGACACGATCTGCGGGACACACGCAAAGGCCTTTCGCACACGTGCGGCCTGGGCGCGCGGCGTGAGCAGTCGCGCTGGGCCGAGTGGATACTCGGCGTATTCGCCGACGTGCGCAGCCACGAGGTAGGTCGCGGTCGGAACCCCACTGATGAATCGATGTGTGCGCTTGCCCCCGCGCATTGTGACCCCGGCTGGCACGCCAGTGACGGCCACGAAGTACTCACGATCGCAGGTGAAGCGAATCTCGTATGTGCCGCGATCTTCGAGGCGATCATTGCACGGGAACCACGTGGGAGCACCGATTGGCTGCGACGCGACAAGGGCCCCGTTCTCGAGTTCTTCCCACCCGATGAGACCCCAGCGAGAGCGAAGGGGTGCGGGGCGCCCTGCATAATCAATTGCGACCTGAAGCATTGCCCCCGCTGGCTGCTCCGCTGCGAAACGCAGTTTCAGTGCGCGCTGCCCCTGAGACACCTGCTTGTGCAGTTTGCCATTCACCCGCACTTTGCCAGCCCGCAGTCCGATGAGGTCGATCCGCAGCGACGTTGTGGCCTCCAATACCCGCACCGACAAGATGGCGGTCCCCACCAAACGATTCGTGCGTGGCGTGTAGTCGAGATCAAGCTCATAATGCGACACCGAGTATCGCTTATCGCCGGAGTGAGGCGTATAGGCGTGAGGTGTATATGCGTGGGCCCGGGTCGGTGGCGTCATCAGCTCGCTTCAGATCAAAGTCGGGGGCGGGGTCAGGGTACGAGACGGACGCTCGGCAAGCGCCGCTGTGCATCCAGTCAATTTGTAGACTGGTAGGCGCGAACCTTAACTGCTCGCCAGGGTCCAATCGGATTGCCGCTCCAGCGGGATCCGACGGGAACACTCTCACCACGCATCACGAGCGAAGCTGGCCCGACTGTCGCGTGCGCTCCGATAGTGGCAGCGGGCAAGATCACGCTGTGCGGGCCAAGCGTTGCGCCAGCCTCGAGCGTCACCTCGTCCAAGCTCATGATGCGGTCATGAAACAGATGCGTCTGAACCACGCATCCCCGATTCACCGTTGCACCATCACCAAGCGTCACCAAGTCTGGCTCTGGCAGCCAATAGGAATCGCACCAGACGCCTCGTCCGACCTTGACCCCGAGCGATCGCAGCCAGACCGCGATCGCAGGAGTTCCTGCGGCGGCACGGGCGAACCACGGCGCGGCAAGCATCTCTGTGAACGTGTCGCTGAGCTCGGTGCGCCACACGAAGCTCGACCAGAGCGGGTGTTCTCCGGCACGGATCGGGCCGACGATGATCCACTTTGCCGCCGTCGAGATTCCCGCAGCAACCGCCCCCGCCGCGAGCATGACAATGCCCGACAGGATGAGCGTCAAGATCGGGCCGGCGAAATCCCACAGCCAGGCAAACGCGAAGAGCACCGCAACGCCTAACCCACAGGTAACAAAGACCGGCACGATACGGCAGAGCTCCCACAGTGTTCGCGCAAGTCGCAACATTGCACCCGGATGATACGTACGCTCGTCTTCCCCGGCTTGGGTGATCCGGCGGAGACGCGAAGGCGGTGAACCGATCCACGAGGATCCCGCCTTCGCCTTCGTCGGAGCCGCCGAGAGCACCGCGACCAGTGAGCGCTTCGGCACCCGATGTCCGACGCCGGCCATCCCAGAGTTCCCGAGGAAGGCACGCTTGCCGATTCGCACGTGACCAATGCGCAGCCAGCCGCGATGGAGGGCGTAGGTGGCGACCATGGTGTCATCGGCGAGGAACGCGCCCTCGTCGATTCGTGTCATCTTCGGGAGCAGCAGCACGGTCGATGCTTCAACATTCGGGCCGACCTTTGCGCCGAGCATCCGGAGCCAAATTGGCGTGAAGAGGCTCGAGTAGAGCGGAAAGAGAAAGGTGCGTGCGGCGTCGAGCAGTCGCTCGGTTGTCCACGCCTGCCAGCCCGTCCGGCTATGTACCGGGAACGTGCCCGCGTCGAGCCTGATGGAACACAAGCGCACGAGCACCACAACTGCAGCCGCGTAGACAATTCCTGCTGCGAGCACTGCGGGTACCAACCACACGAGCGCTCCGAGGAAGGCCTGCCCGAGAGTGAGTGCCCCACGGATCCCCAGCGCGAGGATCGCCCCTCCCACGGCGAACGACACGAACGGCAGTAACGCCAGCACGATTGACGAGGCACCGTAGGCAAGCTTCCACAGGGGTGCATGCTGGGGGGCTTGATCTGGCCAGGCTTCACCAGTCGTTGCCCCAGTGGCGCCGCGCGAACCGCCGACGCGGACTGCCGGGGATCCCGCCCAGCGCTGCCCCGCCTTCACCCGCCCAAACAACGCTGAGCCGGGTGAGATCTCTGCCCCGTCGTCAATGCGTGTGCCAGGTGCCAGGGTCGAACGCGCACCGATGGTGACGTCACGGCCGACCTGTACTGGACCCACGCGCAATACGTCGCCGTCAATCCAGTACCCAGCAAGGTCTACTTCGGGCTCGATGGCGCTGCGACTGCCGATCTCAAGCATGCCGGTGATTGGCGGCAGCGTATGAAGACTCACGTTTCATTCAATCTTGGCGCCGAGCGCGCGAGCGTAAACCGTGATCCACGGTGCTCCTGCGAGGCCCACCGGATCGATCTGCGCGGCGAACTGCTCTGCGAGCCAGAGCCGCATGTGCGTCAGACCGCCACGAGGATAATCACCTGGTTGGAGCCCGGCGAGCAACGCGCGAGCGACAAGCGCTGCGATACTCATTCGGCCAAATGGCGTCGAGAAGATGAGCAGCGCAATCAGCAGCACCCACCAGGGAACTACCGGGAGTATTGCGAACGCTTCGGGGTCGATTGCGCGCAGAATTGAGCCCGCAGTGAGCATATAGACGACCCATCGCACCCCACTCG
>JBQDJW010000086.1:0-8124 GCA_052086425.1 Pseudoclavibacter sp.
TTCTCGATTGGTGGGGAGCGAGACGGGCTCGTGCATGTGCGCGGGAACGTGCTTCCCGAAGTCGCTGCCCAGCTGCAGACGCTGCTCGACGCGTACCTGAACCCGAAACGAAAAGGACCGATCTTCGCCCCGCTCCCACCAGCGGCAGTTCCGACAGGCGAGGCGCCCGCCGCCGAGTCGCCCACCAGCGAGGCGACGAACGGAGGTGCGGACAACAGCCATGCACCCGGCGGCAGCACGACCGGCGGCGATCGGGAGCACACCGGGCTGGGCAGTGACGAATCGCGACGCGGCCCAGGGATGGGCGTGGACGGGCGCGGAGTCGGGCCTTCAAAGGTGGCGCCGGGGACGACCGGCGAGCCGCCAGCGACCGGCGCCCCGTCAGTGAATGGAGAGCCGCCAGCGAATGGAGAGAAGTGTGTTGCGGGCGAGCAGCGCGCGACCGGTGTCTGGCGGCCCCGGATCGCGGACCGCCCGTGGGGACAACCCCCGATGCCCGAGGGCAGCACCGCCGATGGCGCGGGCGACGGTGTGGGAACAAGCGGCGCGACGGAGGTCGTCGGGCCCACCGACGACGAGGTGCCGTGGGGGTTCGTGGGTCCCGACCCGCTGCATCCGGATCTCATGCGGGTCGATAAACGCACCCGCCCCCAGGAACAGCACGACGCACTCGCCGGGATCCTCGAGATCACCGCGCGCCACCCCGGCCTCCCCACCATCGGAGGCGCAGCGCCGACACTCACCGTGTCAGTCCGCGCCGAAGACCTCGCCGAGAACCGCGGCTGGGCAACCGTGGAAAGATCCGGCGAGCCCGTATCCCTCGCCGTAGCCAGACACGTCGCCTGCACCGGCGCCGTGCACCGAGTCACGATCGACGCGAACGGGCGCGTGATCAGGCTCGACACGACCGACCGCGTCTTCAACGCCCACCAGCGACGAGCAATCCAGCACCGCGACGGCGGCTGCATCATCCCGGGCTGCACCGTGCCAGCGGCATGGTGCGAGATCCACCACGTCCACGAACACGCACGAGGAGGCGCGACCCACACCGACAACGGCGTGACCCTCTGCTGGCACCACCACCGCACCATCGACACCAGCGGGTGGCGCATCCGGATGCGCGACGGAACGCCAGAAGTCCAGGCCCCGCACCAGTGGGACGCGACCGAGAAATGGCGACCAGCAGGCAACAAACCCAGACACCCACGACAACACGCAGGATGACGAGAGGGGTCGTGCTATTCGCCGGGACGTCGCGAACGGGCTGCACGCTCACCGCAGTACGGTGATGGGGTGTCTCCGCGCCGCAAGTCCTCAGCAGGTCCGCGGTCCGCTGCGGCGCGCGCGAGGTACGCGAAGCGACGACAGCGAAGGCTGGCACGAGTCGACAATGACCTCACGCCTGATCAATGGTCTGCGATTCGCGACGCATGGGGCGGATGCGCGTACTGCCAAACCGCAGACGGCGAGGTGCAGCGCGATTGCATCTTGCCGATTTCTCGCGGCGGGCGCTACACCTTGGAGAACGTGGTCCCGGCCTGCGCGTCATGCAACGCCAGCAAGCACAATGACGAGGTCACCGGATGGCTTCGCCGAAAGAAACTCGACGAGCGAACGTTCCTACTCCGCCACGCGGAAATCCTGAATGCACTCCACGCACCCGAAGGTCAGAAAGACTCGTGACCGGGCTTGCGACCGTGCCCGGCGCGTGGGATGAGCGGGCGCGCGCGAACTTGTGAGGGATCGATGCGCGGGCCTCGGCTCGGGGGTGCAGCCACTGACGCCGCCGTCTCCAACGCCGCAACGTCAGGCCGTGCCGTAATAGACGGCCAGTCGGCGCAGCCCCTCGTCGAGCGACACGGTGGGCGCCCAGTCGAGGTCGCGGCGCGTCTCGCGCTGGTCGAACCAGTGCGCCGTCGAGAGCTGCTCGGCCAGGAACCGCGTCATGGGCGGCTCGTCCTCGCCGAGGCGCAAGGCCCAGACCCGCTCGACCGCCGCACCCGCCGCCCGGCCGAGCGCCGCCGGAATGCTGAACCGAGGCGCCGGCACTCCCGCCGCCCGACAGATGCCCGCGAGCAGGTCGCCGACCGGCCTCGGCTCGCCGTTCGTGATCACATACGCGTTCCCGTGCGCGACGTCTGCCCGATGCAGGGCGGCGACGATGCCGGACGCCGCGTTGTCGACGTACGTCGTGTCGATGAGCGCCGTGCCGCCGTTCAACAGGGGCAGCGTGCCGCGGCGCGCCCGGTCGACGATGCGCTCGACGAGCTGCGTATCACCAGGCCCCCACACGAGGTGCGGCCGCACGGCGACGACGCGCATGCCGGATGCGGTGGTTTCGTTCCCGGCCCCGTCGCGCGATAGCGCCAGCAGCTCCGCCTCCGCCTTCGTGCGCGCATACTCGCCGCGCGCGTGCTCCGGCGACGCGGGATCGGCACCGACGCCTGCCAGCGCATCACCGGCGTGCGCGACCGATGGCGACGACACCATCACGAATCGCGAAACTCCGGCGCGCTCGGCGGCGTCGAGCACTGTGCGCGTGCCGTCGACGTTCACGGCCCGGAACTCGGCCGGGTCACCCGCCAACGAAACCTTCGCCGCGAGATGCACCACCGCATCCACACCATCGATCGCCCGCGCGACATCGTCGGCCGACGCGACCGTGCCCAGTACGTCGGCCGCGCCCTCGACCCTCGACGGCCGCCGTTGCAGCGTTCGCACCCGGTGCCCGGCCGCGATCAGCTCGGCGGCGACGGCGCGGCCGAGATAGCCGGATGCTCCGGTCGCCAGAACGATCATGGCGCGTCCACGCGGCGGCCCGCGAGCGTTGCATCGGCCCAGGTCGAGAGGCGCGCCCGGTCGATCTTCGAGTTGTGACGGATGTCGGTGGGCAGGCTCGACACGACGAAAACGGCCGCGAGCGGCACGCCGCAACGCTCGTTGACACGAGCCCGGATGCGCGCCGCGAGGTCGGCGTCGGCGAGTCCGGGGCGGGTCGCGCCTGGTTCGGTTTCGACGACCGCGACCGCCTGGCGGAGTCGGTGCGGGCCCGTGCCGACGACGCCGGCCCGGCGAACGCCCTCGACCGACTCGACGGCCTGCTCTGGTCCGACCGGAGCAAGCGGACCGTCGGCCGTCACGATCACGTGCTGCATGCGGCCCTCGATCCAGAGGCGGCCGTGCTCGTCGAGGTGGCCGATATCGCCCGTGCGGTGCCAGCGCGGTGCGGGGGCGTTCGCGGGTTCCCTGGTGCTCCCATCGACGGACTCGGGGAGCGACGCCCTGCTCCCTTCTTCGGGCACTCGAAGCGGGGCTCCCGTGTCGCGCACGGCCTCGCGGTCGGTCAGCCAGAGCCGGTCGTAGTGCGACTTGAGGTGCTGCGCCGAGACGACGACCTCGCCGAGCACGCCTGGCGTCGCGGACGGTTCGCCCGTTGACCTGCCGTCCTCGTCGAGGGCGCTGACGAGCACGCGGTTCGAGCCGATCGGGGTACCGACGCAGACGCCCGCGTCGGGCGCGGCCGACGCATCCCGGATCTCACCGAGCGTCACGTCGGTCACGAGCAGGCACTCGGTCATTCCGTACGGGGTGTGCGGCACGGCGTTCGGCATGAGCTCCGCCGCCGCCGCGAGCAGCGGCGCGCCGACCGGGGCGCCGGTGGAGAGGAAGGTCCGCACTGTCTCGAGCGCGCGTCGGTCGTCGTCACTGAGCGCATCGGCGGTCGAGACGACGTTGAGCAGCGCGGCCGGCGAGAGGAAGACGATGTCGGCATCGGATGCGCGCAGCGCGTTCGCGACGGCCGTCGCGGTGAGCGTGCGGGGCGACGACACGTCCATGTCGGGCGTCGCAGATCTCGTGCCGAGTGCGGGCCCGAGCAGCGCGAACGGGGCGAAGCCCGTCACGAGTCCGGTGTCGCGCGTCACCCCGAAGTGTGCCGCGAGCGCGTCGCGCAGGGCGGCGAGTTGGCGGTGTGTGTAGACGACCCCCTTCGCGGGCCCCGTCGACCCCGAGGTGAACAGGATCGCCGCGTCGTGTCCCGGCCCGGGTGGCTGCGGCAGCGTGGCCGCGACCCCGGTCGCACCGTTGGCCGCGCCGAGCGCCGCGACCTGGCGCAGGCTGTGCGTCACGCCGAGCGCAGCGGCGGCCGCGGCCGGCAGATGTTCGGCAGAGATTCGCCGGCCCGGCCAGCCCAGGGCGCGCGCCGCGGCGAGCCCGGGTCGTCCGCCGATGATCACGTCGGGATACGCGCCGCGCACGGCGCGCGTGAGGCCCTTCACGCCGAGTCCGGCGTCGGCGACGACGATCACGGCGCCGATGCGCAAGCACGCGTACAGGATCGCGGTGAGGGTGGGGCCGGGCTGCACGAGCACCGACACGCGGTCGCCACGACGGACGCCGAGGCGGTGCAGGCCGGCCGCGAGGGCCGTCACGCGGGTCGCGAGCTGCCGCCAGGTCACCCGTCTGCCGTCGCCGGATGCGCGTGAGGCCATGTCGATGACCGCGACGTCGTCGTCGCCCGCGCGCTCATCGACCGCCGCCCAGATGGGCGTGAACGGTGTGGGGTCGGAGGAGGCCGCTCCCTGAGCTTGCCGAACGGGCGAGACAGCCGATCCCTCAGCATGCTGAAGGGTCGGCGGGTCTTCGGACGCGGTCCCTGAGCTTGCCGGAGGGGCGCTTGCAACGACCTTCTCGCCGAGCCACGCGAGCACCGCTTCGGCGTACGGGCGGTCCTCGGCGATCAGGTGGCTCGCACCCTCGAAGCGGTGCACGTCGGCGTGCGGCAGACGATCGGCCAGGTCGTCGAGGTAGCGGTCGCTGAAGATCGGGTCGTTCGGCCCCCACAGCATGAGCGCCGGAACCGTCAGGTCGCGAACGCCGCTCGAGATCCGCGTGAGTTCCGGGGTTGAGACGTGGCGCGCATCCACGGGAATATCGCGCACGAAGCCGCCGATGCCCCCGCGTCTCGCCGCCGTGCGATAGGGAGCCCGGTACGCGTCCTTGACGCCGGGCGCGAGCGACGGCGTGGCGAGCGAGAGCGTCGTGTCGAGGACTGCCGGCGTCGCGACCGTCGAGGCGGCCAGCACGCCCCTGGCTCGCGCGAGCCGCAAGGGAGCGGGGATCGGCGAGCCCTCCGGTTGATGCACCGCGGTGTTGAGCATTGCGACGCCGGCGAGCTGCGACGGGTGATCGATCGCCCAGCCGAGAGAGACGACGCCGCCCCAATCGTGGCCGAGCGTGACGACCGGCCCGCCCTCGCCATCGCCGGCCGCGCCATCGCCGCTCAGTCCGAGCGCGTCGGTGAACGCGCCGAGGTCGGCGACGCGACGCGCGAGCGTGCGGTGCGACCCCGTGCGTTCGGAGAATCCCATCTCGAGCTGGTCGACCGCGACGACGCGCCAGGCCGGGCATCCCGCGGCGGCCGCCTCGACCGTGGCGTCGACGAGTCGTCGCCACAGGTACGACCAGGTCGGGTTGCCGTGCACGGCCAGGATCGTTCCGACCGGTGCGGACCCGAGCTCGGCGAGCGCATCACCGGTGTCGAGGTAGTGCCAGGTGACCGGCACCGCAGCGTCGCGGCCGGCCGAACCACGCGCCGGACCGGCGCCGCGCCCGCGGGCCGGAACCGTCAGCATCCGGCTGTATCGGGCGTCGAGCCCGTCGAGCCCCGCGGGCGGAAGCGACGCGGGCTCGTTCACCAAGCAAGCTCCATCATCGCGGTGTTGAGGCCGGAGCCGACGCCCATGAGCAGCACGCGGTCGCCCTTCTTGAGGGTCTTCTGCTCTTCGGCGAGCGTGATCGGGATCGACGCCGGACCGACGTTGCCGAGGTGCGGAAACGTCGTCGGTACGCGCGTGCGGTCGAGCTTCGCGGCCTTGATGATCGCGTTGGTGTGGATCGACGAGACCTGGTGCGTGATGTAGCGGTCCATCGACTGCCACTCCCACTCGGTCGAGGCCTCTTTCCACGCCGACACGACGAGGTCGAGGCCGCCCTTGAGCAGCGCCTTCGCATCGGTGAACATGCCGTCGACGCTGCCGACGCACAGTTCGTGGAACTGCGTCGCCGCGCGCGTCACGCCGCCGAGCACGCGGTGGCCGGACGGATGCTCGTCTGCCCGCCCGATGACGGCGACGGCCGAGCCCGAGCCGAGGGTGAGCGAGGCGAACTCGCTCATGAAGTCGTCGCGGCCGATGTCGTCGCGCAGCAAGCGGTTGACGGTGTTGACCTGGATATCGTCTGCGTCTTCGCCGTTGACGATCATGGCGTAGCGGATCTGGCCGGAGTCGATCATGCCGGCCGCGAGGCTGATGCCATTGACGAAGCCGAGGCACGCGTTGGCGACGTCGAAGTTGATCGCCGAGGTCGGCAGGCCGAGCCCGTGGTGCAGGCGCACCGCGACCGAGGGCTCGAGGTGCTTCCGCGTGACGGATGTGTTGATCAGCAGGCCGACGTCGCCTGGATCGATCCCGGCTTCGGCGAGGGCGCGCTTGCCGGCCGCGACCGTCGCCGTGTCCGCAGACTCGCCCGCGGCCCAGTTGCGGCGCTCAAGGACGCCGGCGACGCGACGGAGCAGCCCGCCGTGAAGTTTGAGGCGCTTCAGCGCAGACCCGAGGCGATCCTCGATGTCGTCGGACGATGTCACGCGGCTTGGCAGCTCGCTGGCGACCGAAAGTAGAGCGACGTTGCTGAAGCGTGTTGTCGCGTTGCCTGTCAATTCGTCTCCTGCCGCGACCACAGGGGATCGGCCGCCCTAACGGAACAGCATAACGACGCCGATCATGCCGGACGTGGCGGTTTGTCGAGAGCGAACAGTCGCGGGCGGGTACGGGTGGGGTCTGGCGAGAGCGCGGAGCGCGGTCGCGGTCGCGGCGCAGACGGGGAGCAGACGCGGCGCAGACGGGGCGAAGGTGCCGCGCAGACGTCGCGCGACGGGCCGGATGCGGTGGGCGGCCGGCTAGAAGATCATCGGCCGGTCGTCATCCATCGACGTCTCGAGGTCGAGCTCCACGACGACGGGAACGTGATCGCTCGGGCCGTCGCCGCCGCGCTCGTCGCGGTCGATCGAGGCGTCGATGACGAGCTCGTCGAACGCGGCCGATCCGAGGATGTAGTCGATGCGCATCCCCTCGTTCTTGGGGAATCGGCCTGCCTTGTAGTCCCAGTACGTGTAGCCCTCGATGCCGCGGTCGCGGACGACGTCGACGAGCCCGCCGTCGAGGAACGCCTGGAACGCGTCGCGCTCCGGCTTCGTCACGTGCGTGAGCCCGTCGAACGCCGCGATGTCCCACACGTCCGTGTCGAGCGGGGCGATGTTGAAGTCGCCCATGAGGGCGATCGGCTGGTCGTCGTGCTCGCCGAGCCAGGCCTTCGTGTCGTCGAGCAACGCGCGCAACCACTGCAGCTTGTAGTCGTAGTGCGGATGCTCGACCTCGCGCCCATTTGGAACGTACAGCGACCAGAGGTGAACGTCTTCGATCGTGACGCCGAGTGCGCGCGCCTCGAGGGGCAGCACGCCGGACTCGGGCGGCGTGTTCGCGTAGCCGGGCATGCCGTCGAAGCCGATGCGCGGCTCGGTGATCGGCAGCCGGCTCGCGAAGGCGACCCCGTTCCACTGGTTGAGCCCGTGCACCTCGAGCTCGTAGCCGGCCTCCTCGAACGCCTCGGTCGGGAACTGCTCCGGCTTGCACTTGATCTCCTGCATCGCGAGCACGTCGATGTCGGCTCGTTCGAGCCAGTCGACGATGCGGGCCGTGCGGGCGCGGACGGAGTTCACGTTCCAGGTGGCGATGCGCATTGCCCAACGCTATCGCGGGCGGCCGCGCACTTGTGTTTTGGTCGCCATGACTTTAAGCTGTGGCAAACGAAGTTAGGGTCACCATGACACAAACCCCGGATGCTGCGGTGCGGCAGGCGCGCAATGCCCCCGTCGTCGTGCCCGGCGGCGCGGATGCCGCCGGTGCTGTCGAGGCGAACATCACGCGCGTCGCCGTGTCGACCGTGATCTTCTCGCTTCGCCGGAACGACGACGAGTCCCGAGACGCCGCCGCCGACGTCGTGATCCCGCTCGTGCGCCGGCTCCGCGAGCCGCACGAGGGACTGTGGGCCTTGCCGGGCGGTTGGCTC
>JBQDJW010000087.1:0-8065 GCA_052086425.1 Pseudoclavibacter sp.
ACGCTAACCGTCATGCGCGTGCATGTTGCCGACCACCCTCTCATCACCCACAAGTTGTCGGTGCTGCGCGATCGCGCAACCCCGTCGCCGGCCTTCCGCGACCTCGTCGCCGAGCTCGTCACGCTGCTCAGCTACGAGGCGACGCGCGGGGTGCGCGTCTCCGACGTCGAGGTTCAGACGCCGGTCGCGACGACCATTGGCGTCAAGATCAGCGACCCCCTGCCGCTCGCCGTGCCGATCATTCGGGCAGGGCTCGGGATGCTCGACGGATTCGTGAAGATCGTGCCGGCCTGCGAGGTGGGTTTCGTCGGCATCGTGCGCGACGAGACGACGCTGCAGCCGGAGACCTACGCCAAGCGCCTGCCGGAGGATCTCTCGAATCGGCAGTGCTTCGTGCTCGACCCGATGCTCGCGACGGGCGGCTCGCTGAGCGCGACCGTGCAGTTCTTGTTCGACGCGGGTGCGAGCGACGTCACCGCGATCTGCCTCGTCGCCGCCCCGCAGGGGCTCGAGCGCATGGAACGCGACTTCGAGGGCAAGAACGTGACGCTCGTGCTCGGCGCGCTCGACCGGGGCCTCGACGAGAACGGCTACATCGTTCCGGGGCTCGGCGACGCCGGCGATCGGCTCTACGGCACGGCCGGGTAACGCGGGGCGCACCCGCCCGCATTCCTGTGTTTCGTCACACGAGGTCACCGATTGACACCGTGATTCATGCGCCGTCATACTTGCCCGCATGACTCGAACGACGACGCGACCCGTGCCCGCCCTCGCGGCGAATGGGACCGCCGGCATGATGCTGCCCGGCGTGACGCGCTGTCGAATGTGTCGCTAGGCTCCCGCACCATCGTGCAGCCTCGCCCGCGACGCGCGCTCTCGCGCACCACGCGCCCGTCGTCGCGTCACGCGGCCCTCCCGCCGCGACCCCTGCCCCGCCGCACCCGATCGGCAGGGGCTGATTGCCGCGCAGGCACTTCTCTGCCCGCGGCCCGCAGCATCACGAAAGACTCCGATCAATGTCGACCGCAACCCTCCTCGACCGAACCGCACCGACCACGAACGACAACGCCGGCAGCGGCGCCCCTGGCGACTCTCGTCCCGGCACCGCACGCACAGGCAGCGTTCGCACCGGAACCGCACGCACCGGCAGCGCCCGCAGCGACAACGCCCGCACCGACAACGTCACCGGCATCCATATCGCTCGGGAACGCCGCGTGAACGCCACCCCGAACCTGCCAGGCGCCCGGCCGCTCGCGGGCTCGCACCCGAACCCGAGCATCCCCGGTGCCGGAATCGGCGCATCCGCCCCCGCACGGCAGGCACCGCCCGCCGCCGGCGCACCCCACCCGGTCGCCCCGGGCGGCGCCGCGCCGGGCGCGGCTCGCACCGCGTCGGCCCGAGAGGCCCGCGGCTTCGTGCTCTACGTCGGCCTCGACGAGGCCAAGGCGAACCTCGACGAGACGACCCTGACCAGGCTCGTCGAAGCCCTCAAGCGCACCACGTCGGAGGTTGCGCCGCACGCCGAGACGTACGCGGCCGTCGCGCTCGCGCCGAAGGGCACCGGCGGTCGCGACATCGACGTCGTCCGCCTCGCCCTCGGCGAACCGCAGGCGCTCGCCGAGTACTACGGCACCTCACAGGAGCAAGAGCAGCCGACCGGCGTGACGATCGACACGACGCGCCGCCGCGTGCTGCTCGGCGGCGAGAACGTCGGACTCACCTACAAGGAATTCGAGCTGCTGCAGGCCCTCGTGCTGCGCGAGGGCCGCACGGTCGACCGCGCCGAGATCATCGACACGCTGTGGCGCGACGCTCCCGACGAGCGCCCGAACGACCGCACGATCGACGTGCACGTGCGGCGCCTGCGCTCGAAGCTCGGCCCCTACGCCGACATCGTGCGCACCGTGCGGGGAACCGGCTACCGGTTCGATCGCCACGCCGATGTCGACGTGCTCTACTCGATCGCCCACTCTCCCGACCGGTTCTAGGCGCGCGCCGACCCGCGCCGGGGCGCGCCATTCGAGGCGGGCCCCGGCGGCGATTATGATGCAAGATCATGGGATCATCCGACGCCGCCGTAGACGCCTGGGAAGCACTCTTCCGCGCTCAGGTGTCGATCATGCGCGACCTCCGCGACGATTTCTCGGCGACCGGCATGTCGATGAACGAGTACGACGTCCTCTTCAACATCGTCAGGGAGCCGCGCCACCGCATCCGACTGCGCGACCTCAACCGCAACGTGCTCATCACGCAGTCATCGGTGTCGCGCCTGATCGACCGGCTCGCGGATCGCGGGCTCGTCGAGAAGACCGGTGACCCGGATGACGCGCGCGGCACGATCGTGGGCGTGACGCGCGATGGGCGCGGCGAGTTCGCACGCGTCGCCAAGGTGCACATGCGCAACATCCGCACGCGCGTCGGCGACGTCCTCGACGACGACGAGGTCGAGGTGCTTGAGCGGATCTGCCGCAAGCTGCTCGTGGCATCGCCCGCCTGCGAGGGCCAGGACGGCGACCCGTCCGACGAGCCGGCGCCCGCCTTCGCGGTGCGCGTCGACGACGCCGACCTCGACTAGGTTTCACCCCGGGTCTCCGGCGAGGAACTGAGTCGATTCAGGCCGGCCGCGAAGCGAGGCCACGCCGGCTGCGTCGCGCCCTCAGGCCTGCCGCGCCGCCGCTTCGGCCCTGATCAGGGACCGCGCGGCGCCGCACAGCGACGTGTACGCGGCCGACGCGATCGCGCACGCCGGCGAGTGGAAGTCGATGCCGAACTCGCACAGCGCGTCGACGACGGCGCCCGCGACCAGTTCGTCGGCGGCAGACGGACGCACCCCGCCGCCGCGCGGCCCCGGCAGGGCTGCGCGACCCGTCGCATCCGGTTCCGGTTCGTCGGAACCCGCCGGTGCACCGGCGTCATGGCTCGGGTCGGAGTCGTCATCGCGACCTGGCCAGGCGTCGCCCGTCGCGATGATCGCGATCAACGCCCGGTCGCCAAGCGCGAGCTGCGCCTCGTAGGCCGCCTTCGCCGCATCCGCCGCGCCGTCGAGATCGCAGCGAAGCACGACGCCGCGAGATCGCGCCTCGACTGCGGCGTCCCCGGACGCGGCGTTGTCGGCAGCTGAGTCCCCGGCGGAGACATCCCCTCCGGCCGCGCGGCCCGCGATCGCCGTCGCGAACTCCACGAGCGCGTCGCCGCGTGCGCCCCCGCGCGCATCCGCCACGATCGTCACGCGCGCCGGCGCCGCGAGCACGCCCAGGGCGCCCCACTCGAGCACCACCTGAAACTCAGCAGCCATACTCGCGACCCTATCGAAGCGGCATCGCCCCGCGTTTACGGGGCTCGTGCCCGGATGCGTCCATCCGTAGCGTGATGTTCATCACCCCGACGATGGAGCCGACATGCATCCTCGCGCGACCCGAACGCCAGCCCCCGCACGGCGTCGTCGCACCATCGCGCTCGCCGGCGCATTCGTCGCACTGCTCTTCGTCACGATGACGCTCACGCCGCTCCCCTCGGCGTCACTCGGCGGCACGACCAGCGACGTCGCAACACGTCCCCTTCCGGCGCCGATCGAGGCGCCGGCTGAAGCACCGGCCGAGGCCCCCGTCGCCGCCCCGGAGCGCGCGCCCGAAGAGACGTCGCCACGGCCCGGTGCTCTCGACTCGACGCAGCGCCAGTCCTCCGGCATCGAGCGCGTCACCGAGCGCATGCACGAGGCCGCCGCACGCATCACGGCCGCCTGCGAGACGCTGCTCGGCATCTTCGTCAGGTAGCTCGTCGCCCCCGCGCCGGCGTAATTGGCAGGTCGACGCCGTTCACGATGAGTCGGCACTCGGGCTCGTCGGCCAGCACGGCCTCGACGGCCCGCGCGAGCCGTGTCGACATCTCGGGCAGGGCATCGGCGGCGAACCACCGCACGTCGGTCGACTCATCGTCGCCCACCTCGCCGTCGCCCTCGACCCAGCGCATCCGGAACGTCAGCTCGACGTACTGCGCTTTGTCGCCGTTCGCGTGCGTCTTCGGCTCGGACACATCGACGAGCACGAGGCGCTCGATCTCCGCCTCGACGCGGGTCTCCTCCATGCACTCGCGCACCGCCGTCGTCGCCGGATGCTCCCCAGGGTCGACGATGCCAGTCACCGGAGCCCACTGGCCGTTGTCGCTGCGGCGCACGAAGAGGATCTCGTCCGGTCCTGCTGACGCTCCCCGCGCATCCGCCCGGCCTCGCGGTTCCGGCTGTCCGGCCCGCACCACGATGGCGGCCGTGCCCATGAGCCACAGGGGCGTGTCGCCGATGCGGCGGCGAAGGTCGACGATGAACTCTGGGATCGGCACGCGTGCTCCGTTCGTGGTTGGGGCCGGATGCTCGCGGCTACCCGGCCGTGACGCCGAAGAGCAGCCCGAGCAGGTAGGTGACGGCGGCGGCGCCGTAGCCGATGAGCAGTTGGCGCAGCGCGCGCTTCCACGGTGACGCTCCCGACAGCACGCCGACGACGCCGCCGGTCAGGAGCAGGGCGACGCCGACGACGGCGGAGGCCACGATGATCGCCGGCAGGCCCGTCATGCCGAAGATCACCGGGAGCACGGGGATGATCGCCCCGACCGCGAAGAAGCAGAAGCTCGAGGTCGCGGCGTTCCAGGCGGTGCCGAGCTCTTCGTGCTCGTCGACGGCGCCGAGGCGGACCGGGCCCGACTCGGGGGCGACTCCCTGCATTCGGATCATGCGGGCGGCGCGATCGAGCGCCTCGGCCTCGCCCATGCCGCGCGCACGGTAGACGAGGGCGAGCTCGTTGGCGTCGACGTCGAGGCGCGGGATGAGCGACGGCGTCTCGGGGTTCGGGTTCGAGGCGTGCAGCAGCTCTCGCTGCGAGCGCACCGACACGTATTCGCCCGCCCCCATCGAGAGGGCGCCGGCGAGGAGGCCGGAGACGCCGGTCGCCAGCACGACCCAGTTGTCGACGCCAGTCGCACTGATGCCGAGCACGAGCGCGAGGTTCGAGACGAGCCCGTCGTTGGCGCCGAAGACCGCGGCCCGGAACGTGCCGGACATGCGGGTGCGGCTGCGCATCGCGAGGCCGCGAACGACCTCTTCATGGATGCGCTCGTCGGCCGCCATGGTCGGCGTCGCGTCAGCCTCGGTCGCGTACGGCGAGCGGGCCTCTGCCTGCTGCATGAGCGCGAGCACGAACACCGAGCCGAATCGCCGCGCGAGCGAGCCGACGAGGCGCGTGTTGAGGGTCGCCTTGACGCCGCCGTCTCCGCGGTCGCCGAGCAGTCGCCGCCAGTGCGCCTCGTGCCGGCCCTCGGCGTCGGCGAGCTCGAGCAGGATGTCGCGCTCCTCGCCCTCGCGTCTACCGGCGAGGTCGCGGTACACCGAGGCCTCGGCGCGCTCGTTCGCGAGGTATCGGCGCCAGCGGCGCAGGTCGGCGGGAGTCGGCTCCCTTGTCAGGTCGCCGTCACCTGGGGCTGCGGTCTGCGGAGTCACCCGCCAAGCCTAATCGGGGCGGGCAGGTGGGCCGCCGCGGACGCTGCAGCACGCGGCAAGTGCGCAGTTGTGGCTGTACTGGTCGCGCCAGAACAACCACAACTGCACAGTTAACGGGATGCGGCGAGCGCGAGAGCGCGAGAGCGCGGCGAGCGCGGCGAGCGCGGCGAGCGCCTGGCGCCTCAGCCGCCGGCGGCGCCCGCGTCGGTCACGCTCACGTCGACGCGCGAGAAGTTCATCCACGACCGCGAGGCGGTCGGGCCGCGCTGACCGAGGTAGCGCGACTGGTGCTTCGCCGAACCGTAGGGCTCCTCCGAGGGGCTCGAGAGGCGGAAGAAGCACAGCTGCCCGATCTTCATGCCCGGCCACAGCTTGATCGGCAGGGTCGCGACGTTCGACAATTCGAGCGTCACATGCCCTGTGAAGCCAGGGTCGACGAAGCCGGCGGTCGAGTGCGTCAGCAGGCCGAGACGCCCGAGCGAGCTCTTGCCCTCGAGTCGCGCCGCGAACGACGTGCCGAGCGTCACCTGCTCGTACGTCGAGGCGAGCACGAACTCGCCCGGGTGCAGCACGAACGGCTCGTCGGCGCCGACCTCGACGAGGCGCGTGAGCTCTGGCTGGTCTTCGCGCGGGTCGATGAAGGGGTAGCGGTGATTGTCGAAGAGCCGGAAATAGCGATCAAGCCGCACGTCGACCGACGATGGCTGCACGGCCGCGCGGTCGTAGGGCTCGAGGCTGATGTCGCCGGCGTCGATGCCGGCCCTGATGTCGCCGTCGCTGAGGAGCACAAGCCTCAGCGTAGTTCGCTTCGAGGTGTGCCGTTGCCCAGGCCGGCTGCTCCCGCAATCCGTGCATCCGCTGCATCCGCCACCTCCGCCGCACCCGCCGCATCCGTGGCCCGCGCGAGCGACGTCGCGAACGCCTCGCGCACGGCGCGCAGGGCGGAGCGCCCCGTCGCGGCCTCGCGCGCCGACGCGAACAGCTCGCGCCGAGGCCGTCCCGGCAGGTCGACGAGCCGCACGCCCCGGTGGTCGCCGGCCCACGTGAGGTGGGGCAGCACGCTGACGGCGAGCCCGCTTCGCACGAGATCCATGTGCACGTGCAGATCGGCGGACTCGTAGCGAATATCGGGCTCGTATCCCGCGGCGCGGCACTGCTGCACGATCCATCCGTGCACGGCTGTACCGGCAGGTTCTGTGACCCACGCTGCGCCGTTCGCCGCCTCGATCGACGTGACCGCCGTGTCGACGCCGGCGGCGAGGTGCACTGGGTCGCTGCCGATGACGACGCTGTCGAGCCCGGCCGGCCGCGGCCGGGTATAGCCGGGGTACTGCTCGGCGATCGCGAGGTCGAACGTGCGCGCCTCCAACTCGAACAGCCCCTCCTCCGGAGCGACGACCGACGCCTCGACCCGGATGTGCGGATGCGTGCGCCCCAGCGTGCGGACGACTCCGGGCAGCAGCGCCCGCATGACGGTCTCGAGCGCGGCGACGCGCACCGTCTCGCGCCCGGGCCCGCCGGCATCGAGCTCGGCCTGCGTCTGCTCCTCGAGGTCCATGACCCTCGCGGCGTGGGCCGCGACGATCTCGCCCTCGCGCGTGAGCCGCACGCGGCGCCCGTCTGGCTCGAGCAGCGGGCGACCCACCTCGCGCTCGAGCTTCGCGAGTTGCTGCGAGACCGTCGACGGGCTGAAGCTCAGACTCGCCGCGACCTGCGAGATCGTTCCGCGCACCTGCAGTTCGCGCAGCAATCGCAATCGTCCGAGATCCCACACGTCGCGCATCCTCACTCATCGATGAACACGAATGATTCCCTTCGAAATCTATCGCTTTTCTTTCATGGTCGCGAGGGTGACACTTGCCGCACCACCCATGGCGAGGAGGAACAACGGAGTGACCATGCTGGAACCATCTCGGTCGGAGATCGACCTCGCGCTCGCCGACGAAGCGATTGCGCTTGTGCGCACCTGGCTCGACGAGAGCCGATCAGAGCCGGTCGACGCGGCCGCTCGCCGCCTCGCCGGCGTGCTGCGCGACCCCGACGGCCTCGACTTCGCGCTCGGATTCGTCGACGAGGTCATCCGGCCAGAGGATCGCCGCGTCTCGGCGGCAGCCCTCCGCCGCCTCGCTCCGAAGGCACCACGGTTCCTCGGCGCACCCCTGCGCGGACTGATCCAGCTCGGCGGCGCGGCGAGCTTCGTCGCCCCCGGCATCGTCGTGCCCGTCGCGCAGACCGCGCTGCGCTGGATGGTTCGCCACCTCGTCGTCGACGCGAGCGACCGCAAGCTCACCTCGGCGATCCGCCGCCTGCGAGCCGACGACGTTCGCCTCAATGTGAACCTGCTCGGCGAGGCGATCCTCGGCGACGCCGAGGCCAAACGTCGCCTCGAGGCGACAACGCGACTCGTCGAGCGCGACGACGTCGACTACGTCTCGATCAAGGTGTCGTCGACCGTCTCGCCGCACACGCACTGGTCGTTCGACGAGGCCGTCGAGCACGCCGTCGACGCCCTCACCCCGCTCTACCGCCGCGCGAAGGCGCGCGGCACCTTCGTGAACCTCGACATGGAGGAGTACAAGG
>JBQDJW010000088.1:0-8048 GCA_052086425.1 Pseudoclavibacter sp.
GACCTTCGCGAGCAGCTCGGCGGAGGCCGACGCGAGGTAGTGCTCGGCATCGATCGCGGCGACGCAGCCCGAGCCTGCCGCCGTGATCGCCTGGCGGTAGGTGGGGTCGACGACATCGCCGCAGGCGAAGACGCCAGGCAGGCTCGTGCGCGACGAGCGACCGTCGACGGCGACCGTGCCCTCCTCGGTGATGTCGAGCTGGTCGCGGATCAGGTCGACGCGCGGGTCGTTGCCGATCGCGACGAAGACGCCGGTGACGTCGAGTCGCGATTCTTCTCCCGATTGGGTGTTGCGCAGGCGCAGCGACGAGACCTTTGCGTCCCCCTCGATCTCTTCGACCGTGTTGAACGGCAGCCACTCGATCTTCGGGTTCGCCTTCGCACGCTCGAGCATGATGGTCGAGGCGCGGAAGTTGTCTGAGCGGTGGATGATCGTGACGCGGTCGGCGAAGCGCGTGAGGAACGTCGCCTCCTCCATGGCGGAGTCGCCGCCGCCGACGACGGCGATGTGCTGCTCCTTGAAGAACGCGCCGTCGCAGGTCGCGCACCAGCTCACGCCGTGGCCCGACAGGCGGTCCTCCGACTCGAGGCCGAGGCGGCGGTAGGCCGAGCCGGTCGCGATGATCACCGCGATTGCCTCGAACTCGCCCGAGTAGCTCGTGACGACGCGCTTGACGTCGCCGTCGAGGTGCACCTCGGTGACGTCGTCGTAGACGAGTTCGGCGCCGAAACGCTCGGCCTGCTCCTGCAGCTTGGTCATGAGGTCTGGCCCCATGATGCCCTCGGGGAACCCGGGGAAGTTCTCGACGTCGGTCGTGTTCATCAGCTCGCCGCCGACCTCGACACTCGACGTGATGACGACCGGCTTCAGGCCGGCGCGGGCCGCATAGATAGCGGCCGTGTAGCCGGCGGGGCCAGACCCCACGATGACGACGTTTCGCATTGATCCTCCAGCAGAATCGGTACGTGGGCGACAACGAGACGAGCCTATGTGGTATTCCCCGGGCCGTCTTCTGAGCGGCCCCGGACTTTTCGGGGGGCGGAAACGTGATTCGCGCGTCATCGCGGCGGCACGGGCCCGGATGCTCGTGTTGCGACGTGCCCGTCGCCTACGCTGCACGTCATGACGACAACGCAGTTGCGGCGATACGAACTCAAGCCCGAGCACTTCGACTTCTTCGTCGACTGGTTCCAGACGAAGCTCGTGCCGGTTCGCGAGGCATACGGGTTCACGGTCGAGTTCGCGATGGCGAACCGTGAGGCGTCTGAGTTCGTGTGGGCCGTGAGCGTCGAGGGAGACAGGGCCACGTTCGACGAGATCGACGCGACCTATGCTGCCTCGCCCGAGCGGGCGGCCGCATTCGAGGGCGTGCCGGAATTCTCGAACGCCGCGCACCTCAGCATCGTCGATCGCGTGCGCTAGGAGAACTTGGACATTCGTCCCCCTCGCGGATGATGTTGCGCGTGGGGGCATCTGCGGCGCGGATGCGGCACGTAGGGTGACGCGCGTGACGTCACAGAACCCCGGTATTCCGCCCATCCCGCCGCCGCCGTCAAACGGGCAAGCCGGCCCGCAGATTCCGCCCGCGTACGGGGCACCGGGCGCGCAGGGGGCTCCGGGGAGCCAGGGTGCTCCGGGTGGTCAGGCTGCGCCCGGGAGCGGCGCTCCCGGATTCCCGGGGCAGTCGTCGTACCAGGCGCCGCCGGCCGCTCCCCAGCCGCCCGCCTCGGCATACGGCCAGCAGTCGGCATCGCCCGCCGCATCGGCATACGGGTCGCCGACGTCGTACGGGGCGCCCGCCCAGGCCGTGCCCGGCTCCGCACCCACCGCCCCTGGCACTTCTGCCCCGGGATCGCACCCCGGAGCATCCGGTCAGCCGCCGCAGCCGGGACAGCCGCAGCCAGGTCAGTACGCGCAGCCGCAGCCGGGACAGCCGGGGATGCCGCAGCAGGCGCAGCAGCCCGGAATGGCGGGCATGGCGCCCCAGCAAGGCATGCAGCCGCAGGGCATGCCGGGCCAGCAGGCACCCGGCTACCAGCCCGGCATGGCGATGGCAGGCGCCGCCAACCAGATGCAGGTGCAGAAGATGCAGCAGGCTGCCGCCCAGTACGGTGGCGCGCCGCTCAGCTGGTCGCAGGCGCTCAAGCCGACGCAGCTCGGGCTCTTCGCCGCAATCGCGGCCGGCGCACTCGTGGTGGTCGACCTGCTGCAGACGATCATCGGGCGCGTGCTCATCGCGGGTGTCAGCGTCGGCTCTGACATGACCTTCGCCAGCTACGGGGTGTTCAGCACGATCGCCGGCGTCATCTTCGTCCTCGTGGCGATCGCGGCGGCGGTGCTCGGTATCGTCGCGTTCCATCAAAGCGGTCGACGCGACGCGGTCGCTTTGGCGGCTGGCGCCATCGGAGTCTTCCAAACCTTCATGTTCATCATCGGCTTCTTGGTCTATCTCTTCTGAGCCGAACGCGCGAGGAACCGGCACCGATCGGGGCCTCGGCGCCAGCGTGTCCCCCCGCGTTACGAACCGCGCTCTCGGGCCCATAGACTTGGGCGAGTGAAAGCCCTCCTGCTCGAGAACATCCACGGTGACGCCGAAGCACTGCTTCGCTCGCGCGGCTTCGAGGTAGAGACCCGCAAGGGTGCCCTCGACGCCGCCGAGCTGATCGAAGCGCTCGACGGAGTCTCCCTCCTCGGAATCCGCTCGAAGACCCAGCTCACGCGCGAGGTCCTCGAGGGATCCCCGAGCCTTGCCGCGGTCGGCGCGTTCAGTATCGGAACGAACCAGATCGACCTCGGGGCCGCGAGCGATCACGCCGTCGCCTGCTTCAACGCCCCCTACTCGAACACGCGAAGTGTCGTCGAGCTCGCCATCGGCGAGATCATCATGATGGCCCGCCGACTCGGTGAGAAGAACGCGTCGCTGCACGCGGGAATCTGGGACAAGTCAGCGACAGGCGCGCACGAGGTGCGCGGGCGCACGCTCGGCATCGTCGGGTACGGCAACATCGGCTCGCAGTTGTCGGTCGTCGCCGAGTCGCTCGGCATGCACGTCTACTTCTATGACACCGTCGACCGCCTCGTGCTCGGCAACGCCGTTCGCTGCAACACCCTCGACGACCTGTTGGCGAAGGTCGAGACCGTGACGGTGCACGTCGACGGGCGCGCCTCGAACTCCGGCATGTTCGGCGCCGAGCAGTTCGCCAAGATGCGCGACCGCTCGCTGTTCCTCAACCTCAGCCGCGGGCACCTCGTCGACCTTGACGCACTTGCCGACGCACTCAACTCTGGCCACATCGCGGGCGCCGCGGTCGACGTGTATCCGGACGAGCCCAAGAAGCAGGGCGACCCGTTCACGAGCGTCCTCCAGGGCATTCCGAACGTGATTCTCACGCCGCACATCGGCGGCTCGACCGCTGAGGCGCAAAAAGACATCGGTCACTTCGTCGCCGGCAAGCTCGCCGACTACATGAGCGCGGGGTCGACCAACCTGTCTGTCAACTTCCCGACGGTGCAGCTTGATCCCGCCGAACAGGGCGTGCGCCTGCTGCACCTGAACCAGAACGTCCCAGGCGTGCTCGCGAAGGTCAACAACGTGCTCGGCGCGGCCGGCGTCAACATCGACGGCCAGCAGTACGTCACGCGCGACGCGCTCGGCTACGCCGTCACCGACGTCTCGGGCGTCACGCGTTCGGTCGTCAACGAAATTCTCTCGCTCCCCGAGACGATCCGCCTGTCGACCATCGGTCACGTCGAGGAGAACGCATGAACCCGGCGATCGCCCACGCGACCGCGGTCGCGGGCCACACGGTCCCCGCTGAGGACGCCCGCTCGTGGCTGCTCGTGCCCGGTACGACGCCCGAGCGCTTCCAGGCGGCGACCGAGTCGAGCGCCGATGTGGTGCTGATCGATATCGAGGACGCAGTCGACGCGACTCGGAAGCCGCAGGCGCGCCAGGATGCGCTCGATTTTCTCGAGACGGGCTCGGCCTGGGTGCGCATCAACGACTGCACGACCGAGTACTGGGGCGGCGACGTCGACGCGCTCGCCGACGCGAAGGGCTTGAAGGGCGTGATGCTCGCCAAGGCCGAGACGCCCGAGCAGGTCGTCAACACGTTTCAGCGTCTCGGCGGTCGCACGCCGGTCGTACCGCTCGTGGAGTCGGCGCTCGGCCTCGAATCGGTCGGTTCGATCGCGAAGGCGGAGGGCGCGTTCCGCCTCGCCTTCGGGTCGGGCGACTTCCGCCGCGACACCGGTATGTGGGCGACGCGCGAGGCGATGGCGTACGCGCGCTCGCGCCTCACCGTCGCCTCTCGGGCGGCCGGATTGCCCGGCGCGATCGACGGCCCGACGACCGATGAGAGCCTGCGCACGCTGCGCGAACAGTCTGAGTGGACCCTCGAGCACGGTATGACCGGCAAGCTCGCCCTCCGCATCGAGCAATGCACCGCAATCAACGAGGTCATCTGCCCGCAGGCGAGCGACGTGCAGTGGGCGAAGGCGTTCCTCGACGAGTTCGAGGCTGCAGGCGGGCAGATCCGCGACGGGTCGGACCCGCCGCGACTCGGCCGCGCCCGCAAGATCCTGCGGCTGGCCGACGCGTTCGGGCTGCTCGTCGAGGCGTAGGGTTCCGCCTGGCCGACGCGTTCGGGCCCTTCGGCGGGTTCAGAGGGCCGTGGCGGGCTCAGGGATCCTTGGGTTGCTCGGGGAACTCCGCGTGCGGCTCCTCGAGTTCGCCGGCGGTCTCGGCGACGATGTCGGCGTCGATCGTGTCGTCGCTCGACTCGAACGTGATGTCGAGGACGAGCGAGTGCTCGCCGTCGACGACGCGGATTTGGCCGTCGCCCGCGATGCCGGTCAGCTCACCGGTTCCCGAGTCGGGAACGATGCGCAGGAGGCCGTCGCCGGCTCCTGAACGGCCGCGCGTCATCGTGTTGACGTGCCAGAAGTTGCAGGTGCCGGCTCGGCCGAGGATCTCGCCGTCGAAGGCGTCGATAGCGACGTAGGTGCCCGAGCCGTGCTCTTCGGAGAATGCTCCGGCGAACAGCACCTCGCTGCGGCCAGTGATGTCGGGGCCGGAGAGGTCGCGGACGATGAAGGCGCCGCTCAGCGGCGTGCCCGTCTCGACGCCGACCTCGCGGCCGTTCGGATCCCAGGTGTCGATCGTGAAGGCTCCTGTTGCGCGCATAGGTCGAGGGTACTGATCTGCCCCGACGGGCCACTGTGCCGGGCCGGACTCCTGGCGCAAGGATACTGTCGAGAGCGACGCAGATCGGAGGAACGGAACGCCATGACGTTGCAGAGCCTCGTGCCGCGATTCAACCGTTCCCAGCTGGCCTGGGAGGCGGCCCTCCGTGCGACCCTCGCGACGGCGGCGCCGCTCCTCGTGCTGCTCGCGATCGGCCGCGTCGATCTCGGCATCTACGCGTCGTTCGCGGCATTCACCGCGCTCTACGGACGGTCAGAACCGTATCGGCGGCGCGCCGCGATCCTCGCGATCGTCGGATGCACGCTGTTCGCCTGCATCGCGGCCGGTACTGCCGCGCAGACCATCGCGTCACCGCTGTGGTTGCTCGGCGCCGGCTTCGTAGTCGTGATCGTAGTCGGCGTCGTGCTCTCATCGATCATGCAGCTGGTCCCGCGCGGCGCGATCTTCTTCACGTTCGCGTTCCTCGGGTCGGCGTCGAAGCCGATCGGCGACACCCCGCTCGCGGAGGCGGTGCTGACGGCGGCCATCGTCGCTGTGTTCGCATGGCTGGTCGCCATGAGCGGCGCGGTCTTGCGCCTGATCCCGGCCGTGCGCCGACGGCTCCGGCCGCTGCGTGGCCGGCCGCAGTGGCACATCCGCGATGCCTTCACGCGCGAGAACCTCGTGCTGATCGTCGTGACGGTGCTGCTCGGCGCCGGCGTGTACCTCGCGGCGTCGTCGGTTGATCTCGCGAGCCACCACTATTGGGCCGTCGTCACGGTGGTCGCGATCTGCTCGAGCTTCCCCGCCCTGGTGAGCTTCGATCGGCTCTCGCACCGCGTCGTCGGCACGATGATCGGCGTCGGCCTCGCCGCTGCGCTGTACGGCGGCGCGCCGCACCCGCTTTATGTCATCGCGATCGTCGCGGTCTGCACGTTCGTCACGGAGCTCATCATCGGCCAGCACTACGGTTGGGCGCTCTCGACGATCACGCCGCTCGCGATCGGCGCGACCAACCTCGGGCTCACGACCGAGTGGGAGGTGCTGTTCGTCGATCGGGCGCGCGAGACGCTGCTCGGCGGCGCGGCGTGCCTCGCGGTGATCCTGGCGTTCCGCTGGTGGTTCCGGCGGCGCGGGAACGAGCTGCCCGCGTGATCGGCGCGGGGGCGGCCGGGCGGCATACGGCTTCGCCCTGCGTCGGGCCGTCCGCAGGATGGTGAATTCGGCGGTGCGTCAGGCGCTCGCGCCCGTGAGCCCGAGCATGCGGGGCAGCCCGGCGGCGTCGGTCACGACGGCCACCGAGCCGGCTTCCTCGCCGAGGGTTCCGTAGCCCCACGTGACGTAGATGCAGGGAATGTCGTGCTCGGCCGAGCCCTGCACGTCGTAGAACCGGTCGCCGATCATGATCACGTTCGTCAGGTCGTGGCCCTGCTCCTCGAGCACGCGGAGCGCCTCGGCGACGACCTCGTTCTTGGCGCTGCGCGTCTCGTCGGGCAGCGCGCCGACGACGGCGTTGAAGTACTGCTTCAGGCCGAAGTGCTCGAGCACTCGCGCGGCCGAGTCTTCGGGCTTGCTCGTCGCGGTGGTCATGGGGATGCCTGCCGCGTGCAGCGCCTGAATCGTCTCGGCGATGCCGGGGAAGACGCGGCTGTTCGCCTCGCCTTCGCTGCGGTAGATCTCGCGGTACACCTGCATCGCGTGGTTCAGCTCGACCGCGTCGTCGAGGTCGTGCTTGCGGAACGAGTCGAGGATCGGCGGGCCGATGTAATCGAGCATCGACTCGTACGGCGGCACTTCGAGCCCCAGGGTGTCTAGCATCTTCTGGATCGAGGTGATGATTCCCGGCGCCGAGTCGATGATCGTGCCGTCGAGGTCCCAGAGCACCGCGGTGAACGGCGGGCGACCCGTGCCGCGCGCGAGGTCGACCTGTGCCGTCGTCGGGGTCGGAAGGGGCTGTTCGCGGGTCGCGGGGAGAGTCACCACGGCAGCCTACCCGCGCCCTAGAACAGCCGCGTGTGGCCGACGTCGACTCCGCGCAGGTGGTCGTAGTCGAGCACGACGCAGCGGATTCCGCGGTCCTCGGCGAGCGTGCGCGCCTGCGGTTTGATCTCCTGTGCGGCGAAGACGCCCTGCACGGGCGCGAGCAGCGGGTCGCGGTTCATGAGCTCGAGGTATCGCGTGAGCTGCTCGACGCCGTCGATCTCGCCCCGCCGCTTGATCTCGACGGCGATCGACCCTCCGGTCGCGTCGCGCACGAGCAGGTCGACCGGGCCGATCGGGGTGAAGTATTCGCGGCGCACGAGCGAGTGGCCCTCGCCGAGCACCTCGACCTGGGCCGCGAGCAGCTCCTGCAGATGCGCCTCGACGCCGTCCTTCTCGAGGCCCGGATCGACGCCGAGGTCGTGAGTCTCGTCGGAGAAGACCTCGAAGATGCGCACGAAGAGCGCGTCGCCGGTCTTGCGCTGCGTCACCTTCCAGACCTCGGTGACGCCGACAGCCGCCTGGTCCTCGTCGGGTTCGAATGTCTCGAACGAGCACGGCGGGCTCATCCAGTTGAGGGGCTTGTAGCTGCCGCCGTCGCTGTGCACGAGCAGCGAGCCGTCGGCCTTCAGCATGAGCAGCCGCGTGGCCTCGGGAAGGTGGGCGGAAAGGCGCCCCGCGTAGTCGACAGAGCACTGAGCAACGACAAGTCTCACCCGCACGAGGGTAGACGGTCGGGGGCGCCTTCGTGACCGGCCCGTCAGCGGGTCGCGGTGCTCGGTCCATCGCAGACCTGTCGTGGCGCCGTGCTGGTCAGCGCGTCGCGCCCGTGACCATCCAGCGGTCGCCGCGCGAGCGCCACCAGAGCGTGAGCGCGCGGGTG
>JBQDJW010000089.1:0-8026 GCA_052086425.1 Pseudoclavibacter sp.
AGCACCTGTTCGTGAGCACGTGTCCTGTCCGTTTCGCGAACCGCCTCGCGAACCTGCACGCCGATCTTCATCACCGGATTGAGGTACGTCAGCGGATCCTGAAAGATCAGGCCGATCCGTCGAGACCGCACATCGTGCCACAGCTCCTCGGCGGCGCCGAGCAGTGGCGAGCCGTCGAATGTAATGACCCCGTAGACTTGGATGCGCACGCCGACAGGCAGGAGACCGGCGATCGCCCGTCCCGTCACCGACTTACCCGACCCCGACTCGCCGACGATTCCGACGCGCTCCCCGCGACCGACCGTCAGTGACACGTCTTTCACGGCGTCCACGACGCCGCGCTCCCCCGGGAATCGCACCGCGAGCGCATCGACGTCGAGCAGCGGGTCGACTCGGCCGCGATCCTCGGTTGCACGGTTTCGCGTCATCGGACTTTCACCTTCCCGATCGACGGGTTGTAGGCGTCGTTGAGCGCGTCGCCGATCATGTTGATCGCGAGAACGACGATGACGATGCACAGACCCGGGAAGAGCGCGAGCCACCAACCCCCGGTTATGTGCGCCTGGGCCGTGTTGAGCAGCGCTCCCCAGCTCGGCCGGCTCACATCGCCGATCCCGAGGTAGGCCAGTCCCGATTCGATGAGGATCGCCCGTCCGATCATCATTGTGGTCGCGACCAGCACCGGCGGCATGGCGTTCGGGATAACTTCGGACCACAGGATCCGCAGACCTGACGTTCCCGTCGCGCGCGCTGACTCGACATAGCCGAGCTGGGCGATTCGCATCGCCTCTGCGCGCACGATCCTCGCGACCCCCGGCCACATCGTCACCGAAAGGATGATGATGACGAGACCGAGGTTGGAGCCGAGCATGGCCGCGGTCACGAGCACGATGACCAGCCCTGGAAGCGCTTGGAAGAACTCGGAGATCTTCACGAGCACCGTGTCGATGACCCCACCGAAGTATCCGGCAAGTCCTCCGAGGATCAGGGCGATCGTCATGCACAACAGGCCGACGGAGAACCCGACGAGCAGGGACGCCTGTCCCCCGTACAGAACCCGTGAGAGGTAGTCGCGCCCGACATCGTCAGTGCCCATCGGGAACTCGAGGCTGGGCGGCTGCATCGTCGGGAAGTCGGCAGCGATCGGGTTCCTCCCGATGAGTGGGCCGACGAACGCCATAAGCACCATCAGCGCCAGCAACGCGAGGAAGACGATCGCGATCGGTCCCCGGACGAACCTCCTCAGCTGATTCGCTTGGGCGCTTCGCGCCCCGGGGAGTCCCTTCCGCATCGACCCGAACCGTGGCCGTGCGCGGGTGTTCATTCCAAAACTCATGCCTCACCACTCCTCACTCGACGGGAAAAACGTGCGCGCAGTCGTGGATCGACGAGCCCGTAGGTCACGTCGGTCAGAAAATTGACGATGAGTATGACGATGGTCATCACCACCGTCACCCCGAGAACCACCATGTTGTTCTGGCGCTCGATCGCGTCGAAGAGGAGCAACCCCATACCCGGCCACCCGAACACCCGCTCGATGAGGATCGAGCCTGCCAGGAGGAGACCGAGGCTGTACCCGGACACGGTGATCATCGGCAGCAACGCGTTCGGGAGCGCATGCCGCCACAACAGTCGCGACGAGGAGACGCCCTTCGACCGCGCTGCATCGATGTAGTCCTGTCCGAGCGCCTCGATCATCGACGACCGCATGATGCGTGCCTTGTACGCCAACTCGGTCGACGCCATCGTGAAGACCGGGAGGATCATGTACTGAATGGCGGGAGCGTTGGAACTCCCGTAGCCGTCCCCCATGCCCTGCGATGGCAACCACCCGAGCACAACCGAGAACAACGTGATCAACATGATTCCGAGCCAGAAGTTGGGCACGGAGAAGAAGATGACCGCGCCGCCCGAGAGCAGGCCGTCGAGCCAGCGCTTGCGCGTCCTCGCCGCGATCGCGCCGATGATGAGGCCCCCAGCGGTCGACAGCAGGAACGCGGGAAGCGCCAATGCGATGGTGTTCCCGATCCTGGACATGATCAGGTCGAGGACGGGGACCTGCGTGCCGAACGAGATGCCGAGGTTCCCGGTGAGCACGTTCCCGACGTAGACGACATACCGCTCCCAGAGTGGGAGATCGAGACCGAACTGCGCCGTCAGTTGCGCACGGAACTCCGGGGTGATCGCGACGTCCTGGCCGACGAGCGACTGGACCGGGTCACCGGGAGACAGCTCCAGAAGGAGGAAGAGCGCCGTAATCACCGCGAGAAACAGCAGCAGTGACGTGAGCAGTAGACGCCCGTAGTGAAGGAACGCAGCGATCACGTGTCGTCCCGGCGAGATCGCATGAACCTCTCAAACTCGCCCGGGCTGACGGCGAGCGGGCGAGACATCAAAGGTCCTCGACCTTGCTGTACGACCAACCGTCTCGCGAGACCGTCAGCCGCAGGATCTCGACGATGGCCGAGACACCGGCGTTGTCGGCACCGGCGACGAGGATCTGGATGCCGTGGGGGCCCGTCGTCACCGGGATGACATCTGGATCCGCGCTGCTGCTCGCCTCGTCGGGTACGGCATCGGGGTGGTCCCCGGGCACGCGCCAATGCGTGTGGCGCGACATCGCATCCTTCCCGACGGCAGCCAACTCCGCGCGGGTGCGCACCGCCTTCTCGGCGATGTAGTGACGCAGATCGTCCTTGCTCCAGCCGGCATCAGCGAACACGTGGGCGTGCTCGGGGGAGAGCACGAGCAAGACGCTGTTGTTCTCGTGGATCATGACGCCGGTTCGACGGATGGTGTCGATGAGATCAAGCGCAAGCTGCTCAGGGACCGATGTGTGTCGAGCCTCGAGGTGGATGACGGATCGGATCACGAACGAGGTGACCACACTGTCCGAGGCGTCGAACCCGAACTCGGTGTGCATCGGTGGCCACGGGCTTTTCTCCTCGTTCTCGCCAATGCACGCCGAGTACTTCGCCGGCGTCGCCTGCGTTGCCTGATCCAGCTGGTGCGGCCGCAGGCCGAAAACGTTGATCAACGCCAGGCGGATCGCGCGTCCGATGGTGGCATTCGCACGGAAGCCCGATCCGAAGAGATTGCCGGCGCTGTTGATCTTGAGCGTGTTGCGGACAGGTCCATTCACCACAGTGAACGGTGCGGTGCCCGTCGTCGATTGCCAGATGCCACGCTTCGGAGTCGGTTCCTGCGCGATACCCTCCCACGCGGCGATCACGACCGGGAGGTATTCGGGCAGACAACCGGCGAGAGCGGCGTTGATCGCCGCATGTCTGACCGTGAGACTGCGGTTGAGGTGCGTCATCGAGAACAGCACCTCGTCGGGGTCCCGGCTCGTGCGGGCGAGGAATTCCGCAAGATACGACTCGGTCACCGGCATGACTGGCATGCCGTCCGTCCAGTCCTGATCAAAATAGAACTCCATGACGCGACGGAGCGACTCATGCTCCACGGTCGGAATTTCAGTTCGAGCATTGTCGATGGTGTCAGTCGTGACGTCAGTCATTTTCCGCTCTCCGCTCCGAGAATGCGTGCGATATCGGGAAGAATAGATCCGGCGCGTTCCCGGAGCTCGGCGTCATTCAGGCTGGAAACCGGGTGCTTGACCGTGAGGTACTCGAAGCCCGAAAAACCTTGCACCTGCGCCATCGCACTTCCAGACATCCTGAATGCATCGGAGCAGATACTCACAGCCGGGACGCCGGCGCGCTCAAAGAGGATCCCGTCGGCAACCGTCGCCGCGCTGCAGGACCCGCAGTCACCGACCGCCGTAATCACCGCATCACAGTCGCCGGCCACCTCCTCGAGGAGCTCCGGCCGGATCGGCGTGCCGAAATAGTCCTTCGTGTACATCGGTGTCGCACCAACGCCATAGCGGCGCTTCAATTCATCCGCGATCGCGTTGAGCAACGCCGTTGCATTCGGCTTCGTATTGTCGACCAGGGCGATTGTTGCCCCGCGAAGACTCGTCGGACGCGGAGCGAGCGTATGATCCGCGGTTCGTTCATCCATACCCGTGGGATCGAGTAGGACTTCTGGAGAAGCCATCGTCCATAACCTCCATGATTTTCGTCATCATTGACAGTTCCACGCAGCAACAGATCCACGGAGATAACCGAGAGAACATGCGCGTATTCGCTATTGCGCTGACGATCTCACCGGTGAGACCGAATGTGTTGCGTGTTTCCAGACCGTATCTCGGGCGGTTGCCGCGATCATTGGTGTTGACGGCAGCTCGGCGGCCCGTTCTTGGCGCGTGTACGAAACGCTGGCGGCGAGGCACTCCACGTTTGCGGCCGGCAACGCGCGTCCTGCATGGCTCGCGCCATTCTTCGACGTCGGGACCGGACAGCAGGTCTTCGTGAACGGGGCCTAGACACCCATGGAGGCGTGCGCCGGGTCAAGGCTGTGTGACGGGTCCGCGTCGGTGCGCATGTCGAGCAGGGCAGGCACGAGGTCGACGAGCTGAAGCGCAAGCAGTACTTGCGTTGGCCGCTCACCGACGGGCCGTCCGAGCAACTCGCTCGCTTGGCCGACCCGATAGGCAATCGTGTTCGGTGCCAGGTGCAGAGTCTTCGCAACGGCGATCCGGCTGTTCCCGCCCGAGAGATAGAGCCGCACGGTCTCGCGGATCTCCGCGAGCCTCATTTCGGCTCCGGCCAGCGCGCCGAGCTCGCGACGAACATAGGCCAACGCGGCGTCGCGGTCCGCAAGCAGCATCGTAAGGTGCGCAATGTCATCGGCGAGAACAAAACCGTACGGCGAGGGCCAATGCCGCAGTGTCGCCGCCTGGAGCGCTGCGACGTAGCTTTCCCGGAGCCCGTCGACTCCACGTCCCACACTGCCGATCGCGATGCGAACCCCGTTCGGTCGTTCGAGTTGCTCAAGAGATCGCGGATCGGGACGGGGCGAACCCGGGGGCGCGTTCCACCAGAAGTGCGTCAGTCCCTGGCTCTCATGCGCGAAGACGTTCGTGACATCAAGCGTCCCCGCGGCCTGCGCGCCGTAGTCTGCGAGCTCGCGCTCGATGTGCTCGCCGTGAGCAGAGACGTCGAGCCAGGCGACGCCGCACAGATGTACACCGCTCCAATTGGCCGACAATGTGGCGTCACACGCGTCTGGCGGCTCGCCGCCGGCGATGACCCGCTCGATGATCTCACGCTGCTCGTCAGATCGCCGCCGCCGCCACGCTCGTTGCTCCTCCTCATAGGTCGATGCGACGAGCCGTACGAAAACGTTCGCGAAGTCGAAGGCCGACTCATTGATGGCAGCGAGCACCTCGACGAGTTCGTCGACCGTCACCTCAGCGCGCACAGTCTCGGTGAGCGTCTCCTTCGCGACGGAATGAACGCTCCAGACGCGATTCATGAGCACTTCAAGCGGGATCCCGTGGCGGACGTCTGCGCGAACGATGGCCCGCAGTTCATCGGGGAGCCCGTCGGCCAGATACGAGGCGCCGCCCCCGCGAATCGACATGAGCAACATGAAAAACGCCCGCTCGGTCGCCGGCCTCGACCTGCCCGTGTGCGAGGTGGGATACCCCCGACTCCGCTCGCGCTCGTCAACGGCAACATTGATTCGCGCGCTCATCTCGACGATCCATGCGACGGGCTGCATGCCGAGCAGGTCGATGCCCTCGACGAGCAGTCGCGGGCTGCTCGCGCTCGCGGCGAGGAGCCCCTCAAGATCCCAGGGCGCTCCGGTCGGTCGAAGTTTCTCAAGCCACTTCATGTCGCAACGTGTCTCGCTCCCCTCGGCACGTCCTCGTGCCGCAGTGCTGCGATTGTATCGATCGGACCGGCACGTCGGATCAGTTCCGGCAAACGTTGTCGTCGACGCCAGCGCGCCCTCGAACTCATGGCGCGTGCGCCGTGACGTCGGCCGACGAGATGGTGGTGTGCTCGGAATCTCTACTCGTCCGACGACTCCTGCAACGAAGGAAAATACGATGCATTCAGCTCGCAGCATTCCGATCCGCGATCCACGCACGGGCGAGGTCGAGTTCGAGATCACTGCCGCGGGCGACGATTCGGTACGCGCTGCGTGCGATCAGCTTCGTGCGGAGCAGCCCGTCTGGAATGCCCTCGGGATCGCGGGCCGCATCGAGGTCATGCGTCGCTGGCGCGACGAGGTGCTCCGCCGGGCGACGGAGCTCGGCGAGCGCGATGCCGCTGACACGGGCGGTGTCGTCACGTCGTGGGCACAGGGGTTCATCACCGCGTCGGCGATCGACGGCTGGATCGAGGATGCCGAAGACGTGCTCGATCGCGCGAGCGTGCATCGGGCATCGGTGCCGATGCCCGACGTCGAGGTGCGCTCACAGCTGGTGCCCTACCCGCTCGTCGGCGTGATCTCCCCCTGGAACGCGCCCATGATGCTCGGCCTGCTCGATGCGATCCCCGCGCTCTTCGCTGGCAGTGCGGTGCTCTGGAAGCCGTCCGAGGTCACCCCGCGGTTCCTCGAGCCGCTGTTCGAGTCGGTGCAGGCCGTGCCAGAGCTCGCGCGCGTGTTCCAGTTCGTGCTGGGGGACGGAGAGACCGGCGCCGCGCTGACCTCGCGCGTCGATATGGTCTGCTTCACCGGCAGCGTGACGACGGGGCGCAGAGTCGCCGTCGCGTGCGCAGAGCGCCTGATCCCCGCGTTCCTCGAACTCGGCGGCAAAGACCCCGCAATCGTGACAGACACGGCCGACCTCGAGCGCGCTGCGACGTCGGTGCTGCGCGGCGCCGTGTACGCGACCGGCCAGGTCTGCTACTCGGTCGAGCGCGTGTACGTTCACGAATCGGTGCACGACGCGTTCGTCGAACTGCTGCGCGAGAAGGCGGAACAGGTCGAGCTCAATGATGCCGATCCGAAGCGTGGCCACCTCGGGCCGTTCATCTTCGCGCCCCAGGCCGACATCGTGCGCGATCACCTCGACGACGCCGCCGCGCGCGGGGCGACCATCGTGACGGGCGGCGAGATCGAGTCGCTCGCCGGGGGCCTCTACTTGCGGCCGACGATCCTCACGGGCGTGACGCACGAGATGCGCATCATGCGCGACGAGACCTTCGGGCCGACCGTTCCCGTCATGGCGTACTCGTCGGTGGACGAGGCCGTCGCGCTCGCGAACGACACGACGTTCGGGCTCACGGCGTCGGTGTTCGCGGGCGACGAGGCCGAAGCGCTCGGGATCGCCGAACGCATCAACGCGGGCTCGGTCTTCGTGCAGGACACGTTCCTGACCTTCGGCAAGGCCCGCACGATCGGCACGAACTCGTTCGGCGACTCGGGAGTCGGCGGCTCGCGCACGGGCCCCGAGTCGATCCTCCGGTTCGTGCGCCGGAAGGCGCTCATGACCAACCACGGCGCCGTCGCCGATATCCAGAACGACCGGCACGGAGTGCATCAATGACTCGAACCTGGCGAATACCCCGGCGGACCGCGCCCTCCCCGGCGACGCGACCGGGTATCAACGTCCCGTACAGCGGCGAGCCAGTACTTCAACCGACCACGACGAGGTGACCAGATGACCACGGAACAGACCACGAACGACGCACTCGCCGCATCCGGTGATGGCGCGCCATACCGCCAGCCGAGCTTTCACCCGCTGCCGAGCTTCTACGGCAAGAGACTGCCGACCGTTCGCCTCGAGGCCGAGGTGTACGACTGCGAGCTCGAGGGCGTCGTGCCGCCCGAACTGAACGGCACGTTCTACCGGATCGGCCCCGACACCCTCTACCCCGTGCTCGGCGATGACGACAACATCATCAACGGCGACGGCTACGCCATGAAGTTCCGCATCGAGGACGGGCACGTCGACTTCGCCTCGAAGTACATCAAGACCACGCGATACCTCGAGCAACGGCGGGCCAGGCGGCGCCTGTACGGCGAATACCGCAACCCGTACACGGATGCTCCGGATGCGCCCCGGATACCGGATCGCGACAACACCGCGAACACGTACGCGATGTGGGTGGGGAACCGGCTCTTCGCGCTGCGCGAGGACTCGCACCCGTACGAGCTCGACCCC
>JBQDJW010000090.1:0-8024 GCA_052086425.1 Pseudoclavibacter sp.
TCCGCTCGCCCTTGGGAATGCCGACCACGTCGATCTCGTCGACGAAGTTGTCCGGCCCGTCGATCTCGACGTCGAGGCGTGCGCAGAACAGGTGCTGGTGCACGGGCGCGAACAGGCTCGGCGCGATCTCGAGCCGATGCGGCTCTTCGGTGCCGGGTTCGCCCGAGCCCGTGAACACGAGGCCGGTCGCCTTCGCCTCGACCTCGATCTGGCCGTCGAGGTAGAGGTACCAGTAAAAGCCGTAGTCGTAGTTTCCGACGGTCGCGAAGTACGAGATGACGAGGCGTCGCTGGCGTCGCACGTCGGGCCGGTAGCCGAGCTCCGTGTGCTTCCACAGTACGCCCGCGTCCTCCTCGTGCATGCACACGACCTGGGGAATCACGGCGGGGTTGCCGTGATCGTCGGACACGACGCCGTCGAAGTAGTGGATCACGCCGAGGCAGTCGCAGCCGAGTGCGAGCGAGTTGGCGTTCTTGCCGAGGTGGTACTCGCCGGCGTCGAAGTAGCTGATCCAGTAGCGGTTCTGCGACGTGTCGCCGTACGGCACGACCATCTCGGGAACCGAGCCTCGGTAGAGCACGGGTCGCTCCTCGCCGCCGTCGTTGAACGACAGCTGGTTGAGCACGAGCCCCTCGCGCGTGTTGAAGCCGACGCGGAACTTCCAATTCTCCCACTCGACTTCGCCGCCGTCGACCGAGTAACTCGGGCCCTCCGGCTGCGAGATCTCGATCGGCTTCAGGCTCTCGCGCACGGGCCCGATGTTCTCGGCGTCGTAGTTCGCGGGGGCCTCCGCCGTCGGCACGTCGCCATCGTCGACGAGCGTGACGACCTCGCCAGTCGTCAGGTTGACGGTCGCGAGCAGCCCCTCGACCGGATGCGCCCAGGCATTGTCGTGCTCGAAGTCGCGCAGGAACGTGAGCGAGCGCACCATGCGCCGGCCGATCTCCTCTTCGTAGCCGAAGTAGCCGGGCGCGAGCGGCGTGCAGTAGGCCGACGCCATGCGGTCTTCGAGGCCGCGGCGCTTCATCGCGGCCTGCCACTCGGGGCTGGCCTTCACGATGTCCTCGACCACCATGAACTCGTCCATCGTGTACGGCGGCTGGCCGTACGGGAACTCGTCACTCTGCACGCGCCGCTCATCGACGATCGCGTCGCCCTGCAGCGACACGACGTACTCGGTCGATATGCCGGTCGACTTCTCGAGCACCACGAACAGCACCCGGCGCTCGAACGCGTCGCCGGGCTGGAACGCGCGCACCGCATCCTTGGCCGGCTCGACGAGCATGACCGTCGGGAACAGCGTGGTCTCGGTCAGCTTGCCCTCGCGCTCGAGCACGGCGCGGCCCGCGGTGATCTCGTCGGCGGTGAGCATGTCAAGCGGATGCTGTGCTTCCGTAATGCGTGAAACTCGCTTGCCGTGCGTGTGCGTCGTATCGGTCACCTTGCGGTCCTCTCCGTCTGTGAAGCGTGACCCTCAGTTGATCGCGCGCGCAGAACGAGGTGCAGATTCTGTGCACGGCCGTCCGGAACCCGTGCCGGGAACGGCAAGGAATCGGCGGTAACCTCGCAGGAGCAGAGTCCGACGGCGACTGAACGAAGGCCCGGTCTCGGTCGATCGAGGGATTCGACTCGGCGTCGATGGGCAAAAGACAGTGTTGTCTCGGGCAGATATTTCGCCCACTGCGGGAGGTGAACCGGTCGCATGCACGGGGTCGACGTCACCCATACGCAGTTCGACGACTGGCGGAGTCGTGTCGCTCTGAAAATGCAGCCGTTGCACATGGAGCACGGAGGGGGCGTCGATCAGTTTCGGGCACACGTCAAATTGCTTGAGGCGAGTGGTGCGCAGCTGTGGGACATCGATACGTCCGCCCACGGGTTCGAACGCACCGCTCGTGACGCGCAGCACCCCGGCGGTGATGTCATCTCGATCGCCGTGCAGCTCGCCGGGTGCTCACGCGCGACAGTCGGCGGCGTGGAGCGCGCGGTCACGCCGGGCTCGTACACGATCTTCGACTGGTCGATGCCGCAGTCGCGGTGGTTCGAAGAAACGAGCCGCACGGCCGTGTTCCGCGTGCCCAAACCACTGCTCTCGGCCTCCGCCGGATCGATCAGGCGAGTCGCGGGCACGGTCATGTCCTGCGAGGAGGACACCGGGGTCCTCATCGGCCGCGTCGTTTCGGGTCTGCTTGATGCGTGGAAGGAGGATCGCTGGGCTTACGGCCCCGACGTGGCGAGCGCGTCGTTCGGGCTGCTGATGCGATTGCTCGAGGCAACCCTCGCAGGTGACGACGAGCCCGAGTCCGGGCGCACGTCGGAACTGGCGATCCGAATTCGAACCCACATCGAACGTCACCTCGGCGACCCGGACCTTTCGCCGCGCCGAATCGCAGATGCGCACTTCATCTCGCGCCGCCAGCTCGACTACGTCTTCTCGCAGATCGACGGCCGTGGGGTTGCGACCTGGATCCGCCATGCCCGGCTGCATCGAATTCGAACGGATCTCGTCGATCCGCTCCAGCGAAACCGCTCGATCGAGGAGATCGCGGATCGCTGGGGACTCGTGGGGAGCACCATGTCGCGCGCCTATTCACGGGAGTTCGGGGAATCGCCGAGCTCGACTCGTCGCGGCGTGCGGTAGCAGGGGCGTTCGACGGTCTCGGTCAGCGTCGTTCGAGATCGCTCAGCGGTCTGCGCGGTCTGCAGGGCGCTCTGCGCGGAATGCCGAGTCGAGTCCGGCGGGTCGGTCCGACACTGGTACTCGCGGTCAAGGCGTCTCATCGAAGAGGTGTCGCCGGCCGCTCATCGCCTCGCAGGAGAGCGAGGTTCGAGAAAGGACTTCGACAGTGTCTCGACCGACGATGAATGCAACGAGCAAGGAATCCGGCATCTCCGGTTCCGTGCCCATTAGTGCACGCGGATGGGTTGCGCTGAGTGCGATCTTCGTGTTTATGGTGATCAACTTCGCCGACAAGGCCTTGCTCGGAATAGCTGCCGAGCCGATGATGAAAGAGCTCTCGCTCACGCCAAGTCAGTACGGGCTCATCTCAAGCGGGTTCTTTTTCCTGTTCAGCTTGAGTTCGCTCGTGGTCGGATTCTTGACGACGCGATTCTCGACCAAACCCATTCTGATCGTGATGGCGATCGTGTGGACCGTCGCTCAGGCGATCCTCATCTCACCCCTCGCCGGGTTTTGGACCCTGCTGTTCACGAGGATTCTGCTCGGGGCGGGCGAAGGGCCGGCGTACGGTGTCACGACGCACGCGGCGATGCAGTGGTTCGCGCCGTCGCGTCGCGGCATCCCGGCCGCGCTCGTCGGCGTCGCCGTTCCAGCAGGGACCATGCTGGCCGTTCCCATTCTCGGCCAACTCGTCACGGGCATCGGATGGCGCGAATCGTTCGGCGTGCTCGCGCTCGCGAGCCTGGCCTGGTGCATCGTCTGGTGGATCTTCGGTAAGGACGGGCCCTTCGCGTCGGTGAAGAATGCCCGCTCCCTCGCCGAACCCGCCGGAGAAGCCAAGACTGCTGAACCGGCGGACCGTCACGTCTCATACGGGCGGATCTTCGCGAGTCGTACATTCATCGGGTCGGTGATCGGCGGGGTTGCCTCGTACTGGAGCGTCGTGGTGCTCGTGTCGTGGGTGCCCCTGTACTTGACCGAAGTGCATGGCATGACCCCAGCACAGCTCGGCTGGGTCGTGTCGCTCCCGTGGGCGGCGCAGATCGTCACGAACCTGGTGCTCGTCGGGTGGGTCGGCACGGTGCTGGTGTCACGCGGGTTGTCCAGCCGAATTGCCCATGGCGTGATCTCGGCGAGCGGCCTGTTGCTCTCCGGGCTGGCGATGCTGCTGCTCGGGGTCACTGATGGCGCGGCGCAGATCGTCGTACTCGTGATCGCGTTCGGGGTCGGAACATGCGTTATCCCCGCGTCGCAACCGATGATCGGTGCGCTCGTCAGCGTGCGGCAACGGGGAGCCGTCATTGGCGCATACGTGGCGATCTACTCGCTCACCGGCGTCTTCGCCCCCGTGGTCACCGGCTCGATCGTCGAAGGCGCGCCGACGCCGGAGCAGGGATACGCGACCACCTTTTTGATCGCCGCCGGTCTGGCCATCGCGGGTGCACTCGCAATGATGCTCATGGTCAGTCCGGAACGCGACGCATTGCGATTCGCACACGAAACGGCCACGGGCGGCCGCCGGGAGGCGGTCTCTGCGGTGAGCCAGGAACGCGGTGACAAGGAATCATGACGAACGTAGGGAATGCGATCATGCAGAACGAAGGAACGATTGCGGTGCAGAGCGATTCACCGCAGCCCGCCTCCGACCACACGCGACGGATGCAGGCGGACGCTGCCCAAGAACTGCCCTGGTGCGACAGCGATGATTTCGACCTGTCGCTCCGAGGTTTCGTCGGCACGATCGACGGCCCGGTGTCGGACGAACGCGGTGAGACGGTTCTCGACCTTCCCGCGTACGAATTCCTCGACGGAGACGCGCCGGACTCTGTCCATCCGAGCCTTTGGCGACTCGCAAAGCTCAATGCCCGGCACGGACTCTTCGAAGTCGCGCCCGGCATCCATCAGGTCAGAAATCTCGACATTTCCAATCTCACGGTCATCCGCGGGGCGGAGGGAATCATCGTCGTCGATCCTCTCTACTCGCGTGAAACCGCGACGGAGGCGATGCGACTAGTACGGCGCCACCTCGGTGATCTCCCGGTGACGGGAATCATCATCACCCACTCACACCTCGATCACTTCGGCGGCATCGACGGGGTGCTTCCCCCTGAATGCGAGAGGGCGGGAGGTGCAGACGTCCCGATCATCGCCCCGGCCGGATTCATGGCGAACGCGCTGTCGGAGAATCTCTCGACGGGCGTCATCGAAGGTCGGCGCAATCAATACATGTTCGGCACCACGCTGCCGAGGGACGCGCGCGGTCAAGTGACATCGAGCCTCGGCATCGCGACCTCCACCGGCGTCTCCACTATTCGCCAGCCCAACGTGCTCGTCGGGCCCGAAGGCGCGGTGATGGATGTCGACGGTGTCAAGTTCGTCTTTCACGATGCATCGGGCGCCGAGGCGCCGAGCGAGTTCCACTTCGTCATTCCCGATCGGCGCGCCGCGTGTCTCGCCGAGAACCTTTCCCGCGTGATGCACAACATCTATACGCTTCGGGGAGCTCAAGTACGAGATGCATTGCTGTGGAGCAAATACATCGATCGGGCGATCGATGATCTGAGCGACGACGTCGATGTGGTCTTCATGGGGCACCACTGGCCAGTGTGGGGCACCGGGCGGATCCGCGATTTCCTCGAGAAGCAACGCGACATGTACCGCTTCCTGCACGACGAGACGGTTCGACTGATGAATCACGGGTACTCGGGTGCAGAGATCGCCGAGGTCCTGACGCTCCCCGACGATCTGGCGAAGTTTTGGCCGAACAGGGGCAACTACGGGACATTGAGTCACAACGTCAAGGCGATTTATCAGCGATATCTCGGGTGGTTCGACGGGAATCCGGCCAATTTGCATCCGCTCCCTCCGAAGGCCCTGGGCGTGAACTACGTCGACGCCATGGGCGGCGTCGATCGAGTCGTCGACATGGCGCATGCAGCGTCCGAGCGCGGCGAGTACCGGTGGGCGGCGGAACTGCTCAAACACGTGATCGCGGCGCGGCCCGACAATGCGGCGGCGAAGTCCCTGCAGGCTTCGGTCTTCGAGCAGCTCGGGTACCAGGCAGAGTCGGGCCCGTGGCGCAATTTCTACCTGACGGGCGCCCAGGAGCTGCGAGGGCTCGAGCGAAACGCCGGTATGGCTCCGAGCGCCAGAAGCCGTGAACTCGTTCGGAACGTGCCGATCGACGACCTCATCGATTTCCTCGGCCTTCGTTTCAAGGGCGGTGACCACGCGGGAATGACGGGTGTGCTTCGGCTCGTCGTCGATGACGTCGAACGCTTCATCGTCGTCAAACACGGATGCCTGCATGGACGAACGGGCCTGCGACACGGAGAACACGTCGACTCGACCCTCACGATGACTCGTGATCAGTTCTCGACGCTCTGCCAGGGCGCGGAAGACCTCGACGACGCCCAGCGGTCGGATCGTGTCGTCATCGGCGGGGACGAGTCGTTCGCCAGGACGTTCTGGTCCGCGCTCGATCGATTCACCGGTGAGTTCCTCATGACGGAGCCCCGCATTTGACCGCGTCGGCCGTCATGCCCGCGACATCACGGCCGACGCGGGCCTCACGGAACGGCGGAGACCCGTCGCACGGCAATCGTGCGCGCGCATCCGGCATCCGTGCAGAGAACGGCAAGGATTCGGTGGAACCGCTCAACCCAACCTCGTCAGACTCGTGGGGTTGGACCGCTTCATCAAAGGAGAGAGTGCATGTCGGACATCATCGTGGTCGGGGCAGGGTCTGCCGGATCGGTCATCACGCGTCGTCTGCTCGACGCCGGCGCGAACGTCACGCTGGTCGAGGCCGGCGGCAGCGACGACAAGCCCACCATCAGCGACCTCGGCCGCCTCGGCGAGCTGTGGCTCAGCCCCGACGACTGGGGCTACTTCACGACGCCGCAGGAGCACATCGGCGGCCGCCAGATCCACTGGCCGCGAGGCAAGGTGCTCGGCGGGTCGCACTCGCTGAACGCCTCGATCTACGTGCGTGGCGCGCACGGTGACTACGACCGCTGGGCTCGCGAAGGGGCGACCGGATGGGCGTGGGACGACGTGCTTCCCGTCTTCAAGCGCATCGAGAACTTCTCGGGCGGCGCGAGCGACCTGCGCGGCACCGACGGACCCCTCGATGTCACGCTCGACTACGACAAGAACCCGATCTTCGAGTCGATCCGAGAGGCCTACCTGCAGGCCGGCGTTCCCGCGAACGACGACTACAACGGCGAGTCGATCGACGGTGTCTCAGGGATGCAGCTGACGACGCGCGGCGGCACCCGCTTCTCGACCTACCGCGCGTACTTGAACCCCGTGCTCGGCAATGAGCGACTCACCCTGCGCACCGGCGCCTGGACGCACCGCCTCATCATCGAGGACGGCAAGGCCGTCGGCGTCGTCATCGAGGTCGACGGCAAGCTTGAGGAGCTCCGCGCCGATCAGGTCGTGTTGTGCGCCGGCGCGCTCGACACCCCGCGCATCCTGATGCTCTCGGGCATCGGCCCGGCCGCGCACCTGGCGGATGTCGGCGTCGACGTCGTCGCGGACGTGCCCGGCGTCGGCGAGAACCTGCACGACCACGTACTCGTGCCGTTCGTGTACGAGACGACGGCGAAGTCGATCCCGGAGCGCCTCGAGAACGAGCCCGTCGCACAGCTGCACTCGTTCACGACGTTCCGCGAGGGGCTCGACGTGCCCGACACGCAGCCGATCATCTTCTCGGTGCCGATGGCGCCGCCGCCCGAGGGCGTGACCGGCACGTGCTTCACGCTGCAGGCAGGACTCGTGCGACCCGAGTCGCGCGGCACGTTCCGCCTCGCGTCGAACGACCCGCACGCCCTCGCGCTCATGAACCCGCACCTGCTCGAGGCGCCGGAAGACGTCGCGAGCCTCCGCGCATCCATGCAGCAGATGCTCGACGTCGGATCGCAATCGGCGCTCGTCGACGAGTGGGGCGCCAAGCTCGTGCTGCCGAACCCCGTCGACCTCGACGACGCGGCGCTCGACGCGCACATGCGCGAGTGGGTCACGACCTACCACCACCAGGTGGGGACGTGCCGCATGGGCACCGACGAGCTGTCGGTCGTCAACCCGTCGACCTTCGAGCTCAACGCCGGCATCGAGGGCCTGCGCATCGCCGACGCGTCGATCATGCCGAGCGTGCCGAGCGGCAACACGAACGCGCCGTCGATCATGATCGGCGAGCGGGCAGCGGATGCGCTGACCGCGTAGGCGGGCGGGCGCGGCGGCGTCTCAGCAGACCGACCCGTCCATTTGAATCGACTCAGCGGCACCCGACGCGAAATAGCGGCCTGGGGGTATCGCTGAGTCGATTCAAATTGCAGCG
>JBQDJW010000091.1:0-1014 GCA_052086425.1 Pseudoclavibacter sp.
GCCTTCGCCCTCGATCGCGATGCGCTCGTCGACCGTGTCTACGGCGCCATCGGCGTGACCGAACCGACGCAGTCGTTCGTCACACCGGTCGCGGGCGACTGGGGATCCGACGAGTTCTCGCAGTACACGCCGGATGCGGATCGGGTCGCGGAACTCATGGAGGGCGACGGCTGGGAGCTGAACTCGGCCGGCGTGTGGGAACGCGACGGCGAGACCGCGAGCATGACGCTGCACACGCTCGCGGGCAACGCGAGGCGCGACCTCATGGTGCAAGTCATCCAGTCGCAGCTCGGCGAGGCCGGATTCGACATCGAGATCGTCACGAAGTCGCCGGCCGAGCTGTTCGGGCAGATCGTGTTGCCGGGAGAGTACGAGCTCGGCCTCTGGACCCTCGTCGACACGTTCCCGACGCTGAACACGCCGCAGACGTTCTCGACGGAGACCATCCCCGCGGAGGAGAACGGATTCGCCGGACTCAACTTCGCCCGAGCATCGGATCCGGCTCTTGACGAGCTGCTCTCGACGGTCTCGATGTCGGTCGACGAAGACGAGCGTTACGAGGCCTCGATGGCTGCCGAAGCCATCGTCGCCGAGCAGGCACTATCGCTGCCGATCGCGACCGTGCCGAACGTGTTGCTGTGGAGCGACGAGCTCGGCGGCGACATCGCGATCAATCCGAGCGAGGGGCCGTGGTGGAACTTGGAGGCATGGGGCAGAGTGGATGGCTGATCCTGTGACGACGACCGTCGCAACAGCAGCGCCCAGCGCGGTCGGTCCCGCGGCGCGGCGCGCCGGGGCGATCGCCTGGTTCGCGCTCCGACGGCTGCTGTGGTCGATCCCGGTCATCCTCATCGCATCCTTCTTGTTGTTCTGGGCGGTGCGGGCGACGTTCGATCCGCTCGCCAAGCTGCGGCAGGTCGCCGACCCGGAGGCGGTCGCTCGAGAAATCGAACGGCTCGGCCTCGATCGCTCGATCTTCGAGCAGTACTGGATCTGGCTCGGCCAGTTCGTCAG
>JBQDJW010000091.1:1024-8011 GCA_052086425.1 Pseudoclavibacter sp.
CGAACAGCGAGCGACGTTCGAGAGCTCGTGTTCGACGCGTTCGGGCCGACGATGCAACTCGTGTTCTGGGGCGTTCTGCTCGGAGCAGTCGTCGCGCTGCTCGTGGGCGTCTACTCGGCGACGAGACGCAACACCGTCGGCGATCACACGTTGACGACGGTGTCGTACATCGGTATCTCGCTGCCGGCGTTCTGGTTCGGTCTGCTCCTCATCCAGTTCCTCGGCACCATGCCGACGCGCATCTTCGATCTGCGTGAGCCGCCGTTGTTCTTCGTCGGTCTCGCCGAATGGGGTGACGGGCCGTTCGAGTACGTCAGGCACCTCGTGCTCCCCGTCATCACGCTGACGATCACGCTCGTCGCCGCCTGGAGCCGCTTCGCCCGCTCGTCGATGATTGAAGTGCTCGCCGCCGACTACGTCCGCACCGCGAGAGCGAAGGGCGTGCCGCGAGGCCAGGTCATCGCGCGACACGCGCTGCGCAACGCGCTCGCACCGTTCGTGACCGTCGTCGCGCTCGACGCGGCCCTGCTCATCGGCGGACTCGTCGTGACCGAGCAGATCTACTCAGTGCCGGGCATGGGCAAGCTGTTCATCGACTCGCTCCTCGCCGGCGATGTGTTCGTGATCGTGCCGTGGATGATCATCGTCGCCATCGCAGTGATCCTCTGCAATCTCCTCGCCGACATCGGCTACGCCATCCTCGACCCGAGAGTGAAGCTGCGATGACCAGTGAATCAGGCGGAACAAAGCGGCTCGGCGTCGCTCGCCGCGAGCGGATACGGCTCGCCTTCCGGCGGTTCTCCCGCCATCGCATCGCGATCGCCGGGCTTGCGGTGCTCGTCGTCATCGCGATCCTGTGCTTCGGCGCTCCGTTCATCGCGCCGTTCCCCCCGAATGCGCAAGACATCATCCTCGGGCCCGTGCCGCCGTCGCCGGAGCATTGGCTCGGCACGGACGGCCTCGGACGCGATTACCTCACCGAATTGCTGTATGCGGGACAGGTATCGCTGTCGATCGGAATCGCCGTCGCTCTCGTCTCGACGACGATCGGCGTGGTGGTCGGCTCGGTCGCGGGCTTCGCCGGCGGTCTTGTCGACGACGTCCTCATGCGGGCCGTCGACCTCGTTCTCGTCGTGCCCGCCATCGCGATCGTCGCGGTCGCGCTGCAGGGCCTCGGATCGTCGCCGGTGACGATCGTGCTGGTGCTCGGAGCGGTCGGGGCGATGCCCATGGCGCGCGTCACGAGATCGCAGGTGCTGTCGCTCCGCGAACGCGAGTTCGTCGACGCGGCGCGCGTGATCGGCACGTCGCCGATGCGCATCCTCGTGCGCCACATGCTTCCGAATCTCGGCGGCGTCATCGCGGTGAACATGTCCCTCGCGGTGGCTGCGGCGATCATCGTCGAGTCGACGCTCTCGTTCCTCGGATTCGGCGTGCGGCCGCCGCAGTCGAGTTGGGGACGAATGCTCAGCGACGCCGCTGGACTGCTCGGCACGGATCAGGTGTACCAGCTGTACTTCCCCGGCCTCTTCATCCTGCTCACGGTGCTCGCCGTGAACTTCGTCGGCGATGGCCTGCGAGACGCCGTGGACCCGAGAGGACGACGCGCATGAGCCCCGAGAATCAGGCGACGCCGCTGCTGGCCGTCGACGACCTGCGAGTGCGTTTCGTCGGACGCGACGAAACCGTCACCGCCGTGGAGTCGGTCTCGTTCGAGGTCGGGGAGCGCGAGATCCTCGCCGTCGTCGGCGAGTCGGGCTCGGGCAAGACCGTGACCTCGATGTCGGTCATGGGGCTGCTCGCGGACAACGCCACGGTCGAAGGCTCGATCCGGCTCGAAGGCAAAGAGCTGACCGGCCTGACCGAAAAGCAGCGGAGGAACATCCGCGGCGTCGATGTGGCGATGGTCTTCCAGGATGCGCTCGCCGCCCTCAACCCCGCGATGCGCGTCGGCGCGCAGATCGTGGAGGCGATTCGCGTGCACGATCGTTCGCGCGGGAGGCGCGCGCTGCACGCCGAGGCCGTCGAACTGCTTCGCAAGGTCGGCATCCCCGATCCCGAACGTCGTGCCCTGCAGTATCCGCACGAGTTCTCCGGCGGCATGCGACAGCGCGCGATGATCGCGATGGCACTGTCGAACCGGCCGCGGCTGCTCATCGCCGACGAACCCACGACGGCGCTCGACGTGACAGTGCAGGCCGAAATTCTCGAACTGCTTCGCTCCCTGCGCGACGAACTCGGCATGGGCATCCTGATCATCACGCACAACATGGGCGTCGTGGCCGATCTCGCAGATCGCGTTGTCGTGATGCGCGGCGGCGCCGTCGTCGAGGAGGCGCCCGTTCTGGAGCTCTTCGAGCGGCCGACGGCCGAGTACACGAGGTCGCTGCTCCACGCCGTACCGCGGATCGGAGCTACCGAGGAAACCGCGGCGCAGGCCGGCGCGGAGGATCGGGAGGTCGTCGTCTCCGCGAAGGACATCGAGATCACGTACTCGTCCGGCTGGCTGCAGCAATCGTTCACAGCGGTGCGCGGCGTGAACCTCGAGCTGCGCGCCGGGGAGATCCTCGGGCTCGTCGGCGAGTCCGGTTCCGGCAAGACGACGATCGGCAGAGCGATCGGAGGACTGCAGCCGATCAGCGGGGGAAGCTTGAGCGTGCTCGGCCACGACATGGCGAAGCTCGACCGGCGGGCTTTCCGGCCGGTGCGACGTGATATCGGGTTCGTGTTTCAAGACCCGGGCTCGTCGTTCAACCCGTTGCTGACGATCGCCCAGAATGTCGCGGAGCCGCTGATCGTTCACGAGCGCGGCATCGCGCAGGACGAGGTGCGCGCGCGCGTCGACGAGCTTCTCGAGGCCGTGCAGCTCACCGCGGCGCAGGGCAGGCGCCTGCCGCATGAGCTCTCCGGCGGGCAGAAGCAACGTGCATCGCTCGCGAGAGCGCTCATCCTGCGGCCACGACTCGTCATCGCGGACGAGCCGACGAGTGCGCTGGATGTCTCGGTGCAGGCCCGCGTGCTCGAGCTCTTCGACAGGCTGCACGACGAGCTCGGCTTCGCCTGTCTGTTCGTCAGTCACGACCTCGCGGTCGTGGATCAGGTCGCCGACCGCATCGCGGTGCTGCTGCACGGCGAGCTCGTGGAGGCCGGTTCGAGCCGGTCGGTGCTCACGGCGCCGCAGGCGGACTACACGCAGCGGTTGCTCTCCGCTCTGCCGGTGCCCGATCCTGTCGAGCAGAAGCGACGACGGCTCGCAGCGGCGGGCTCGAAGACTCCGGCCATGGCGGTCGCGAACGAAGAGGAGACGGTATGAGTATGAGTCATCGCATCGCGGTGATCCCCGGGGACGGCATCGGCAAGGAGGTCGTGCCCGAGGGCATCCGGGTCCTCGAACGCGTCGCCGCCGCGCACGACATAGATTTGCGGTTCGACCACTTCGACTGGGCATCCGCGGAGTACTGGACCGAGCACGGCACGATGCTGCCCGAGGACTGGGTCGACACCCTGCGCGACTACGACGCTATCTTCTTCGGCGCCGTCGGCTGGCCCGAGGTCGTGCCCGACCACGTGTCACTGTGGGGCAGCCTCATCCAGTTCCGTCGAGCCTTCGACCAGTACATCAGCCTGCGCCCGTGTAGATTGCTCCCCGGGATCGAGAGTCCGCTGCGCCGCCGGGAGCCGGGCGACATCGACTTCATGGTCGTTCGCGAGAACACCGAGGGCGAGTACTCGTCGATCGGCGGGCACATCTTCGACGGCACCGACCGCGAGGTCGTCGTGCAGCAGACCGTCATGACGAGGACGGGGGTCGATCGCGTGCTGCGCTACGCATTCGAGCTCGCGGAACGGCGTGCCGGCCGCATCACGTCAGCGACGAAGAGCAACGGCATCACGATCTCGATGCCGTTCTGGGACGAGAGGTTCGCGGCCATCGGCGGGGAGCATCCGGATGTGGCGCGAGACCAGTTCCACATCGACATCCTCACCGCAAACTTCGTGCTGCACCCCGACTGGTTCGACGTGGTCGTTGCGAGCAACCTGTTCGGCGACATCCTGTCCGATCTCGGCCCCGCGTGCACCGGCACCATCGGCGTCGCGCCGAGCGGCAACATCAACCCGGATGGCACGTTCCCGAGCCTGTTCGAGCCCGTGCACGGCTCTGCCCCCGATATCGCGGGCCTCGGCATCGCGAACCCGATCGGGCAGATCTGGTGCGGCGCGATGATGCTCGATCACCTCGGGCATCCCGAGGCCGGCGAGCAGGTCGTCGCGGCGTTCGAGCGCGTGCTCGCGGCCGGCGACCCCGACGTGCTGACGCCGGACCTCGGTGGCCGGGGCTCGACCGCGTCGCTCGGCGAAGCTATCGCGCACGCCCTCGAGGCCTGACTGGTCGAGGCGCGCTGCGCGGTCGGCCTTCGTTGCCGATCGGGCAGCGCGCCGCCGCGCGCCGGGCGATCCGAGTTACGCCCGGTCACTCCACCGCTCGCCCCGGAGGGTGCGGCTCGCGAGGTCGAGCATGCGCCGCTGAGCGTGCTCTTCGCCGACGAGGCCATCGGGGGAGTGACCGGCATCGAACCACTCGATGAGGACGTCGCCGCCGGCCTCGCGCAGCAGATCGGCGTAGCGCTGGGCCTGCTTCGGCGGTGTTCTCGTGTCGCGCGAGCCCTGGTACAACCACGCGGAGCCGCGGACGCGGTCGACGTAGGTCGTCGACGACATCTTGCGCACCGCCTCGTCGAACCCGCCTTCAGCATTGGAGAAGACGGTGCGCCACACGGGCTGCAGCGCCGCGTTCATCGTGTCGTCGTCGAACGCCGCCCGCCAGTCGGCCATCGCGACGACCGCGAATCCGCCCGCGAACATGTCGGGCAGGCGCCCGAGCGACAGCAGCGTGAGGTGGCCGCCGTATGAGGGGCCCGTGATGAACGTGCTGGCTGGGTCTGCGACGCCGTGCTCGCGCAGACGCAGGATCGCGGCGCGGATGTCGGCGATCTCGCGGTCGCCGTTGCCGCGCCAGAAGCCCTCGCGGAAGTCGCGGCCGAAGGTGACGGAGCCGCGGTAGTTCAGTGAGGCGTAGGCGTATCCTTCGGCGAGCCAGGATTGCGCCTCGGGGGAGTAGACATCGGCGGTGACGAGGTTCGGGCCGCCATGAACGCCGAGCACTGTGCCGCGAATCTCCCCGTCCGGGATCGCCCACCACAGCTGCACGCGGGTGCCGTCCTCGCTCGTGACCATCTCCGATTGCAACGGCGCGCCCGTCGGCACGTCGGCGGCAGGGATCGCGACGCCGACGCTGCCGTCGGGCGCGATCTCGACGAGCGACGGGGGCCGATGCCAGGCCTGCTCGAACGCGAGCACGCTGCCGTCTGCGCCGAAATAGGATTGCGAGTAATAGGTGGCCTCGGCGGCCACGTCCGGGTTCGCGTAGCTTCCGGTTCCCTCGCGAACGACGGTCGCGGCGCCGGAGTCCGCGTCGACGACGATGAGTCGTTGAATACCGTCTTCGATGTGCACGAGAAGCAGGCGCTCGTGCTGCGGCGCCCAATCGAGCGGCAGCAGCTCGCCCCCGAGCTCCGGCAGATCGAAGTCCATGCGTTCGCCGGTGAGCGGCGACCAGATGGCCGGCCGGGCGAACCCGGAGCGCTCGGTGTTGAGCAGTACGCGCTGGTCACCGGGCACGGGCGACCAGCGCACCGCACGGACCGGGCCGTCTGGCAGGTCGTCGCAGACGCCGACGATCGTGCCGGTCGCGATCTCGATAACCGTCGCCGCGGTGCGTCGGATGCCCGGGTTGTGGTCGGTGCTGTCGATCGACGCGTAGGCGCCGTCGGCGGAGATGCGGCCGTACCACCCCTCCCAGGTCGACGACCAGACGGTTGCCGGGGCGCCCCACGGCCTGGACGGGATGGCGAGCAGGTGGAAGCCGTCGTCGTCGACGACCGTGGCCAAGAACGTGGAGCCGTCGGCGCTGAACTCCATGCCGCGAACGACGTAGGGTGGCCGGCCTGGCGTGAGGTCGATCGCCTCGCCGCCAGCGACGGGATGTGCGGTCAGGTGCCCGACCTCCGAGCCTCCCTCGTCGTCGAGGTTCACGACCCATTCCCGGTCGCGGCTGAGCAGGGCGTCGAAACCGAGCTCCAACGGCAGCTCGGGTTGTGCGGCAAGGTCGGTCCCGCGCGTCCAGATCCGCCCCTTGGCCTGCTCGACCTGGTTTTCGACCACGAGCGCGACGTCAGGGTCTCCAGCGACGGGGCGCACCGTGAGCAGGTGCGGGGTTCGATAGCGCGCGACCCAGTTTGGCTCGGTCGCGATCGCAGCGTGCTCGTCGGTCGTCATGGGTGCCTCTCACTCGGCGATGAGTTAGTCAATACCGTAGACTAATCACATTGCAGTGCGTGGCGCCAGAGCTACCGACAGAAGTCGCCGGGTGCAGGCCCGGCGACTTGTCATGACGCGGAAATGGCGCCGCGCGTGCCGCCGGGCCGGAGTGCAGTCGAGCGCGTCAGTGGCGAGTCAATGCGCCCACTGCCGGCCTTGCCGTCAAGGGGCTTTCCCCGGGCCGACGGCGACGGAGTTCTCCAGCGCCTCAGGGACGGAAACTCGCGGCGTGCATTCCGGACTCGTGAGGCGGTTGTCGCGACCGTGCTGCGGACCCTGCAGCTCAGGAACCCGCCGATCAGTATCATCTCGGGGCGTGAAATCGCTGGATCAGGCGAGTGATCACCACACTGCCGAGACGCCCCGCGATCCGCATACCTGGATCATCACCACCGCTCGAACCGCATCCGCAATGCCCTACTTACCGCGGCACACACGCGTACCAGGACTCTCGGTCCCCGAAGATGCCCGCCCGAGCACCGAGCGCGGGGCGACCCGGGATGACGACACGCTCGCACTCATGCTCGCCTGCGCGCATCCGGCGAGTGACCGCTCGGTGCACACGCCGCTCAGGCTGCAGGTCGTCATCGGCGTACGAACCCCGACATG
>JBQDJW010000092.1:0-6869 GCA_052086425.1 Pseudoclavibacter sp.
ACCGCTCTACCGCTCAGCGCTGGTCCCGGCCCTGGTCTTGGTCCTCGCAGGCCCTCAGCTCGGAATGGGTCAAGCAGCGCTTGACTACGTCCTCGAGAACGCGTCGAAGAAGTCGATCGCATATACGTTCTTCTCGGCGCAAAGCGAATCCGTCGGCTTCCAGCTTCAGATCGCAGAAGCCGCGCGACTGATCGACACTGCACACCTGCATACGTACCGGGCAGCCGACGACATCGATCGTGCCGCCGCCCGAGGCGAATACCCCGACCACCTTGCCCGCGCACGAGTGCGCTCGGACGTCGGATGCGCCGTTGAGAGCGTCACCAAGGCCATCGACATCCTGCTCTCGGCCCACGGCGCCGGTGGGTTCGCGGAGGTCAGCCCGCTGCAGCGCATCTGGAGAGACTCGGCGACCGGAGCCAGGCACGCCGTCATCCTCCCGTCTGTGAGCTACGAGGTTTACGGAAAAGCGCTGCTCGGGCTCGAAGAGACGATCACCCCGCTGGTCTGACCGAGAGTAATCCCCACAATGAACGAACAAAGAGAAGGACTCATTCACATGACTGACGAAAACGACGGCAGTGTCGACGGTATGACCTGGGAAGGATTGCTTGGTCGTTCGCGCGATCTCGGCCTCCACGCCGAGCAGCTGTTCCTGGTTCGCTCCATCCCCATCGACGGTTTCGGGCCCATCGAGGCCGCGTTGGAGGAGCATCTGCCATACCAGAAGAAGCTTCAGGACAGCGGCGTGATGTTCGGAGCCGGGCCACTCTCCTCTCCCGACGGAGACGAGTGGAACGGCGAGGGCGTGTTCATCTACCGCGCCGAGACCCTTGACGAGGCCGTACAGCTCGCTGAGGGCGACCCGATGCACGTGCGCGGTGCGCGCCGGTTCGAGGTTCGGGCCTGGTGCTTGAACGAAGGCACGACCACCACGTCGCCGGTCAACGACTAGGGCGACGATGATTCTCGTGACAGGTGCGACCGGCACCATCGGACAGTCGGTTGTGTCTGGTCTGCTGGAATCGGGGACACAATTTCGTGCGACCACCAGGCAGGCAGCACTGGTGGGAGAAGAACCTCACCTGGTGCGCATGGACCTCGGTGACCGAGAGTCGTTCGGAGCTGTGCTCGACGGCGTGGCGACGGTGTTCTTGAACAGTAGCCAGCATCCGGACATGGCGTCGCACCAGAGCGACTTTATCGCTGCTGCGGCGGCCGCCGGAGTGCGCCACGTCGTGAAGGTTTCGGCCGGAAGCGCAGCAACCGGGCCGGACAAGCCGAGCTGGGTCGGCCGTGCCCACGCGGCTATCGAGCAACGCCTCGACGACTCGGGGATGGGGTGGACGATCCTGCGCCCCAACTACTTCATGCAGAACCTGCTCGGAGTCGCGCCGGCGATCGCCGCGGGAAAGCTGCCGATGGTGCTCGACACCGACCATCGCCTCGCACTCGTGGACGCCCGTGACATCGCTGCGGTTGCGACCGTGGCGCTCCGGAATCCTGAGGCACATCGCATGCGACGCTATGACATCACCGGCGATGAAGCCATGTCGCCGATCGATATTGCGGAGAAACTTTCGGCGGGATTGGGGCATCGGGTCGCGCACGTGCCGATCTCGCTCGACGAGTTGCGGTCGGGTGCCGCGCGCGCCGGAGCGCCCGACTGGCTGCAGCTTCATCTTGCAGAGCTCATGCAGATTTACGCGAGCAATGACTCCGTAGGGGTGGTCTCGAACGACACGAAGAACGTGACGGGGCGAACACCTCGCGCATTGGCCGAGTTCATCCAGGACCATGAGCGGATCTTCAGCCAGGCCGACTGACTGACCTCCGCTCGCACCGAACCGCGCGGCAACGCGGGGTAGAGAGAAACGGTAGTTCTTTTATGCCTCGTGACATATATTTCGGAAACGGCTTTCGCGTTCGCCCGTCGAAACGTTCGGCCGGGGCTGCGATCTGCGTGACCGCGTTGATGGCGACGACGATGACCGGATGCGTCACTGCGAACAGCAGCGAAGGCGGCGATTCGCCGAATATCCTGATGGTACTGCTCGATGATCTCGGTTACACGGATCTGAACGCATACGGTGGGGAAGTCTCGACGCCGACCATCGATTCGCTCGTCGACGACGGCATGCAGTTCTCGAATTTTCACGCGAATCCGGTGTGCGCGCCGACGAGGGCGTCGCTCATGACCGGGCAGGATCCCCACAGTGTTGGATTCGGGGCGCAGGACGGCTTCGGCCCACCCGGGGTTCCGCTCACAACCCCGGGATACAGCGGCTCCCTCGAAGGGAACTACACCGGGATCGCGACGTTGCTGTCGGATGCGGGGTACGTCACCTACCAGGTCGGGAAGTGGCACCTCGGCAATCGGGACACGCAGAACCCGCAGGCTCTGGGATTCGATGAGAACTTCACGCTCTACGACGGCGGTGCCTCGCACTTCGGCGACATGCTCGGCCTCGCGCCGAAGGCGGTAGAACCGGTGAACACCGCCCGCTATGAGCGCAACGGCAGGCCGGTCGAGACGCTCCCGGACGACTTCTACTCCACGCACGCCTACACGGACGAGTTGCTGCAGATGCTCGAGGGGAACGCCAACTCGACGAACCCGTTCTTCGGCTACCTCGCGTACACCGCACCGCATGATCCGCTCCATGTTCCTGATCACCGCAGAGTCGACCACTACCTCGACATCTACCTCGACGACAACAACTTCGAGGAACTCCGCTCGGATCGAATCGCTGGGTTGTCTGACGCAGGCTTGATCGATCCCGACGTGGCAATCCGCTGGCCAGAACAAACGCCCGAGTGGGATGCATTGAGTACGCATCAGAAGCAGGACCTGGCGTACCGTCTTGCCGTCTATGCGGCGATGATCGAGGACGTCGATATCCAGCTCGGTCGCATCATCGACCACCTCAAACAGTCAGGGGAATACGACAACACGCTGATCGTCGTGGCCAGCGACAACGGAGCGGCGAGTGCGCCGCGAACGCTGTATACGACGGCGCCAGGCGCGGCCGAATGGCACGATCAGCAGTATCCGCTGACCGAATTCGAGGACTACGGAGAGCCTGGCTCATTCGCGACGCTCGGCCTGCCGAACGCCCAAGTGTCATCCGGGCCGTTCTTCCACTCGAAGATGTCTGTATTCGAGGGCGGCACCCGCGTGCCGGCGATTATCAAGGCGCCGGGAAGTGCGATCGACCCGGTACCGGGGCAGACTGACGCGTTCGCCCACATCTCCGACCTCTATCCGACGTTCGCGGACTATGCCGGAGCCGGACTCGTCGAGCCGGACGACGTGCTCGGCGACTCCATCCGTCCGCTCCTGGAAGGGACGTCGGATGGCATCGGATCGGACGAGTTCGGGATGGAGTTCTTGGGGAACCGCGCGTACTGGGATGGCGACTGGAAGCTCGTGTATGCGCCCGTCGAAGGTGGGGGATCTGGGTCGTATTCGCTGTACAACCTGGCGGACGACCCCGGGGAAACGAACGATGTGGTCGACGAGCACGCCGACCTCGCGCAGTCGCTCGCCGAGAAGTGGGACGAGTATGCGGCGGAGCGCGGAGTCGTCCCGGCCGATTTCGATGACGTCAACGAAGCGGCTCCCCAGCTGGCCGAGCTGTTCTACGAGATCGATTGGGCCGACGAGTCCGATTGATGGTGAGGGACCGGCGAGCGCCCGCCCGACGACGTCGACTCGCTCGTGGCGATTGCGCCGACCGGGCACCACGACGCGGCGGCGCGAGCTTCGTCTTCCATGTCCGCAGGAACGTCGCCCTCGAAGTCGAGCACCGGTTCGGCCGCGTCGTTCAAATGCAGGAGGCTCGGTGCGGCCGCAGCGCACTGGCCATGGCCCTCGCACCGGGTGCGTTCGATTCGGATCTGCATGCGTGAGCTCCTTCGATTTCGATGCGATCAGAGGTTCAAGATCAGGAGCGGCGACCTGCTTCGAGAAACGCACACCATCATGCGGTCGCCCTGCTCGCGCTCTTCGTCGGTCAGAACGGAATCTCGATGGTCCGGCCGCCCGCAAAGCACTTCCGATTCGCAGCTGCCGCAGGTCCCCTCCTCGCACGAGGTGGGAATGTCCACGTCGGCATCGCGGAGCACCTCGAGGAGGGTGCGGTCGTGGGGGACGCTCAGGCGCCGACCGGAGGCCGCCAATTCGACGTCGAACTCGTTCACCGCCGTCTCGGGCAGCGGCCTCGCAGAGAAGCGCTCGACGCGCAGCGCGGTGCCGCGACCCGCTTCGGCGCACACAGCCTCCAGCGCTGAAACCAGGCGCTCCGGGCCGCAGCAGTACACGAGTGCGCCGGTTGGGAGGCGGTCGAGCGTCCCCGCGATGTCCAAGGAACCGCATTCGTCCTTGGGGACGAGCTGCACGTCGGGGCCATAGGCCTCAAGTTCGTCGACGAAGGCCATGGACGAGCGCGTCCGCCCGCGATAGAGCAGCGTGAACGGGATACCGCGACGCCGCGCCTCGGCGATCATCGGCATGAACGGGGTGATGCCGATACCGCCGGCGACGAAGAGGTACTCCTTGGCGTGAAGCAACGGAAAGTTGTTTCGAGGCTCCGAGACCCCCAGAAGGTCGCCTTCTGCAACGTCATCGTGGAGCGTTCGCGACCCTCCTCGCCCGTCCGCCTCCCGTCTCACGGCGATTCGATACTCCGTCGCATCGGCGGGATCTCCGCACAGCGAGTACTGCCGCACGAGGTCGCGCGCGAATCGTACGTCGACGTGCGCGCCCGGCGACCAGCGGGGGAGCGGGCCGCCGTCAGGGGCGCGCAACCGCAACTCGACGACCTCGTCTGCGCGTCGGGACTTCGAGACGACGGCTACGTCGAACACGACAGACCCGGAATCGTTCGGGGAGTCACGTCACGCTGCGCTCTCCGTCGTCACGCGCACTTTGACGGATGAGAAGGCGCGGATGACGTTGTTCAACGTTCGATCGGTCTTGACCAGCTCGAACGCCGAGACGCGCTTCGCCAGCGATTCCAGCACTGAGTGCGCCTCGATCCTCGCGAGTCCCTGCCCAGCACAGCCGTGCACGCCATACCCGAAACCGACGTGATCGCCGGCACGGCGCGTGATGTCGAACGTGTCTGGGTCCTGCCATTTGCGCTCGTCGCGGTTGGCAGCGGCGAACAGCACCAGAACTTTCGACCCTGCATCGATCGGTACATCGCCCACCGAGGTGGCCCGAGTGGTGTGGCGGCAGAACCCGCGAATCGGGGTTTCGAGTCGGACCGCCTCGTTGAAGGCGTTCGGAATGAGCTTGGGGTTCTCACGGATCAAGTCCCACTGATCCGGGTGCTGGGCGAACAGGCAGATCGCGCTGCTCACCGCACTGATCGTCGTATCGAGCGCCGGCGCGAGGTAGTCCAACAGCAGCACGGGGCACTGGGTCCTCGGGATCCGGCCTTCGTCGGCTGCGGTCAGCACGCCCGCCCCCAGGCTGCCGGGGGCCAGATCGCCCGTCTCGACGAGCCGACCTGCGTACTCACCGAGCTGCGCGATCGCGGGCAATGCCTGCTCCGTCCGGGCATTCATGGGCCCGATCGAGTTGAACAGAGCGCTGGCCCACTCGAGGAGGTGCTCGCGACCCTCCTGCGGAAGCCCGATGAAGTCTGGCACCACGCTCAGCGGCAGGACTCGCGCGAGATCGGCGACCGCGTCGAACTCGCCCTGCTCGACGAGACCCGCGACCAGCTCGTCGGCCTGGTTAGCGATTCCGGGTTTGCGTTCGGCCAACGCGCGCGGCGTCAACGAACTCGCGACGATATCGCGCAGGGTGTCGTGCTCCGGCGGGTCGCTGGCGAGGGTCGTGCCCTTCGAGATCTTATTGGTCAGCTCATTGATCGCGACGCCGCCCGTGGAGGTGAAGGCCTCCGTGTCCTTGAGGACCTCGCGGACGTTGTCGTATCGTGCGACGACCCAGGTGTCGTACTTGTTCATGTAGACGGCCGGGCCTGCATCTCGGATTTCCCGATATGCCTGATATGGATCAAGAATCTGTTCGTCGGCGTAGATGTCGATATCTGTCGAAGGAATGGTCGACGTCGTCATTGTCTTGCCTCGCTTCCGGGGGTCTGGTACTCGGTGAATGCCGGAGTCGATTCGGGCATCACATCTCCAGAAGTTCGCGGATGATCGACGTGACCTCCTGCGGTGCCTCGACCGACCAGAAATGCCCGGCATCGATATAGCGCACCTTGACGTCCTTCGCGTTCGGGATGTACTCCCGTGCGTTCTCGTAGAATTCGCGCGGCTGCGTCTTGCTCTCGAACCCCTGCATGATCATGACCGGGCACGTCCACGCGGCGAGCAGGCGTTCACGGCGGTCGATCCACTCCTGGCGAAAGGTGGAGGAGTTGAAGTACCTCGGCGCGCCACTGTTGCAACCGTCGTAGGCGAATTCCTGGATCACCCGGCGCATCTCGTCGTCCGCGACGGGATTGATGCCGAGCCAGGTGTACGCCCACACGAGGAAGTGGATCGGATCGTCCATGATTCCGTTGCGGGGCGCCTCCGCGAACATCGGTCCCTGCGGGGCGAGGTCGGGGTGGAAGTGGTAGAGGTGCTGCTCGCCGCGACCGTAGCGGAGCACACGAACGGGGTGGTTCGCCGTGATGTAGTCGGCCTGAACCGTGCCTCGATCATGCGTCACGAGATTGAAGCGGTCGACCCCGATCGCGTCGAGCGCCAGCACGAGCTGTTCGGCCGCGCCTTCGTGTCGGTAGTCGCCCGGGGACTTCTCCGATTGGCCGTAGCCTTTCAGATCGATGCCGATGCATCTGTTCGTGTCGGAGAGCGCGGCCATCTCGTGGTGCCACTCGAACCAGGAT
>JBQDJW010000092.1:6879-7991 GCA_052086425.1 Pseudoclavibacter sp.
GGGAATCCCATGCAGGAAGACGATTGGTTCGCCTTCGCCGCATTCGACCCAGTGGAATCGGACGAGCTCCTTGTCCCCGTCGACGTCGGTGAAATGGTGCGTGAACTCGACGCCGTCGAGGACTTCGACATCTCCCTCGGAATTCGGCTCGCGCGGTGTAACGTCGGCAAACTCCGCCGCGCGTTTGGCGATCAATTCCTCGTCTGGCATGAAGTTCTCAAGAATCTTCGCCGCCCTGGCGGGAATCTCAGAGTATTCGAGTGTGCTTGCTGGCATGACATGGCCTTTCATTTCGTCGTCGACGCGACGGATCTCGCGTTCGACAATGTCGCCTCGGGTGTGCCCAATGCGGCGTTCCCCGGAGCACTTCGGTCGCTCGATCGCCTTACCGGCGACTTTGCCGGCGTCGTAATGACCTGCGTTCTTGCTTCCGTCGTTACAGTAGGCGCGAATGGGGGAAGTCGACAGATTCGTGCGCGTATTGGCTGCGATGCGGTTCGCGATCCGTCTCACGGCGAACAAAATGTTCCAACCCACCCGCCTGCGTCGACGGGCGTGGCGATCGAGTGGGCGGTCAACGCCGACGCAGGGTCTCCGACGGACGCTCGCCGTAGGCAGCGAGATATTGCTGCGCAAACCTTCCGGCGTTGCTGAACCCCCATCGGGCAGCGATTGCGCGCACCGTCGCCCCATGCTCCTCGGTCGAGGAAACCAGTTCCGCGTGGGCCCGTCGGAGTCTGAGGTCGGTCACGTGGGCCTGCGGCGTGGTGTCGAGTTCGTGACGGAATCCAAGCTCAAGCGTGCGAAGGCTCACACCGACGGCGGCCGCGAGCTCCGTCGGCGTCGTTCTCGCGCCCCGAGTCGATTCCAGGTACTCGAGGGCGCGATGGACGGCGCGTCGAGATTGCACGGGTGGCGCCGACGATGACTCGCCCCAAAGGGTCGGATGCGCGATCAGCAGTGTCGTCATCGCCTGTTCACACAATCGCGCGGAGAGGGCGGCGTGTTGGAAGCCGCTCCCTCCGAACCCGTGTCGGCGCGCGGCCAGTTCGAGCAGCGACGCGACGCCGAGGAGCCCGGTCATGCCTGTTCGACCGATGATCGAGGCTTCG
>JBQDJW010000093.1:0-7422 GCA_052086425.1 Pseudoclavibacter sp.
TGATGTTCTCGGCGCTCGGCGAGATCGCGCCAGATCACCTGTCACTCGTCGGCGGCACCGCCCTCACGGGCGGCACCGTGCTCGCGATCGTGTCGTCGCTCGCGTGGGGCCTCGGCTACTTCGGCCAACCGCACATCATCGTGCGGTTCATGGCGCTGCCCTCGCCGCGGTCGGCCCGGCCGGCCGCCGGCATCGGTATGACGTGGATGCTCATCTCGATGATCGGGGCAGTGTGCTCCGGCCTCGTGGGCGTCGCGTACTTCCACCACGCCGGGCTCACCCTCGACAACCCCGAGACCGTCGTGCTCGAGATGTCGCAGCTGCTGCTGCACCCGATCATCGCGGGCTTCGTGCTCGCATCCGTGCTCGCGGCGATCATGAGCACAATCTCGAGCCAGCTCGTCGTGTCATCGTCGGCCCTGGTCGAGGACATCTACCGCGTGTTCCGCAAGACGCCGCCGCCGGACAAGCAGCTCGTCGTGCTCGGTCGGGTCGGCGTGTTCGCCGTCGCCATCATCGCCGCGCTGCTCGCGATCACGCCGAACGACACGATCCTGGGGCTCGTCGCGTTCGCTTGGGCAGGGTTCGGCGCCGCCTTCGGCCCGCTCGTGCTGCTGAGCCTCTACTGGCGCCGCCTCACGACGTGGGGCGCACTCGCCGGCATGGTCGTCGGCGCCGTGACGGTGTTCACGTGGGGCTTCCTCGAGACCGGCATCTACGAGCTGCTGCCCGGATTCATCTTCGCGCTGATCGCAGCCGTGGTCGTGAGCTTCGCGACCTACCGGCGCAATGAGGAGATCGAGCAGGAGTTCACCGACACCGGCCGGCTCATCGTGGTCGGCGACGGGAAAACTCCCACCCCGGCGTAGGCCGTTTCGGGCGTGCTTCGGCACCCAGCGCGACTCGCGCATCGCGACGCCCCGGTTCACCGTTTCTCCCGAAACGGGGCCGGGGCGTCGTGTATGCTCGGTCGGCAGCGTTCCCCGGCCTCGTCGCCGGTCGCACGCCTCGCGGATGTAGTTCAATGGCAGAACTTCAGCTTCCCAAGCTGATAGCGCGGGTTCGATTCCCGTCATCCGCTCCATACGCATCCGGCCGCCGCGGGCAGCCATATTTCGGACGATCTTCGTACGGCCCGAGGGTGATGTTCACCCCGGTCCTGTCGCGCAGCTGCGCCCCGAACTTAGACTTGCCGGATGCTCATCACCGCGGCGACCGAAGAAGCGCATGTCTGATCCACGAGACCGAGGTGCGGACGGCAACTCGGACGGCGCCGACGATCTCACGCCGAGCTCGAACGATTACTCGGCGCCGAAGCTCTACGATTCGTCGGATTTCCTGTCGAAGTACACGTCGCCGACGCTCCCCGCGGACGATGACACGACCCACGACATCCTCGCGCTCGACGACGACGACGCGGCTGGCGACGACGCGGCTGGCGAGGACGCAGGTGACGAGGACGCCGCCGGCGAGGACGCCGCGGACTCCAGCGACTACGACTACCACGCGCTCGACGACGCCTGGAACGACGACGACCTCGACGACGACCTCGACGACGACTGGGGCGAGGACCTCGACGATCTCGACGACGAACACCCCGACGAGGAGACCGCGAGGCACCGACTGCTCGAGCAGGTCGACACTGCCGCGCGCCGACTCGAGGCGCGGGGCGGCGCCGCGGGTGCGACCGCCGAGAAGCTGCGCGTGGCCGCGAACGATGCGGCCGGCGATTCGCCGAGTCCGTCGGCGGACGGGGGCTGGAAACCAGAAGTATCTTGGCGGCCAGACGAAGGCTCGACCCCCTTCAAGCCGACCTCGAAACCGACCGTCACGTACGGAAAGCCCGCCAAGGGCAAGCCCAACGTCGGCATGACCCTCGCGATGCTCATTGGGATGGGCCTGCTCGTGCTCGCGTTCTTCGACGCGCCAGGCTTCGTGTGGCCGGTCGCGATCGTGCTCGGAATCGGCTGCATCATTCAGCTCGTCAATCGCGGCGGGGCGAAGGTGCGCGCCGCGATAACGCTGGTCCTCGTCGCCGCCACGCTGATCGTGCAGATCGTCGTCTCGTCTGGCGCCGTCGAGAACGTGTTCGACGGCGGAGGCGGGAACAGCGCGGGCGGCGGCGACGACACGCTCGACGTCGGCGCGAACCCCACCATCGACGGGTCCGGCAATGCGCAGCTCGACGTCGTGCTGCCGGACGGCGACGCGACGCCCGCCGTCATCGAAGTCGTGAGTTACGACGAGACCGTCCGGGTCTCCGAGGTCGACGCGGAACGTGACGACAGCTCGCGGGTCTACACGGGGTACAGCGAAGACACGGGGCTCGCGCCCATCAACGCGGTCGGCGACCTACCGACCGTCGCCCTTGAGATCGAATCGGACGGGGAATGGACCATCACCCTCAGTTCGGTCGATTCGCTTCGCTCGTTCGACGACGAGATCACGGGGAACGGTAACGACCTCATCTACTACACGGGGGACGGCGGCGACGCGGTGTTCACGATGTCGGTCGAGGACAGCTTCAGCATCGACACCTACGCCGGTGACGAGGACTGGTGGTACAGCAACATGGGCGCCACGTCGCTCACGCGACCATTCGCATCCGGGCCCGTGCTCATCATGATCGAGTCGTACGACGCCTGGGCGATCTCGGTCGGGCCGCCGAGTGACAGCGGGAGCGGCGGCGCCGAGGGCAGCGAAGCGGGCGCCGACTCCGCGGGCGGAGACGCCGAGGGCGAGCCGACCGGGTAGCGTGCCCGGCCCACGGCGCCGCGCCGGGCACGGACCTGCGCCAGCGAGTCTCTAGGCTGGTGAAAACGGTCGCCACGAAGGGTGGGTCAATGCGCCTCGCGATTCTCTGCATGCACACGACTCCGTGGGCACGCCTCGGGTCGGCCGATGCCGGCGGCATGAACGTGGTGCTTCGCAATCTGACCGCCGAGTTCGCGCGCCGCGGCCACGACGTGCACGTCTACGTACGTCGCATGCAACCGGATACGCCGGCCACCGAGGAACTGAAGCCCGGCCTGACGCTGCACCAGATCGACGCGGGCCCCGCCGAGGTGCTGCCCAAGAGCGAGATCGACCAGTGGATCGGCGCATACACGGAGCGGCTGCGCGAGGAGCCCGCCCCCGACATCGTGCTCTCGCACCACTGGATGGGAGCGATGGCCGGGCTCGAGCTCGCGCCGATGTGGGGCGTGCCGCACGTCGCGAGCTACCACTCGGTGGCCGCGCGTGTCGGCGAGCAGCTCGGCGAGGGCGAACCGCCCGAGTCGCCCGACCGCGTGCCGGGTGAGGCGCGCATCGCGCGCGAGGCCAACGCGATCGTGACCGTGAGCATCGCCGAGGCGCACACGGTCGAGCGCATCGGGGCAGACCCTGCGAAGATCCGCGTGATCCGGCCCGGCGTCGACCTCGACCTGTTCAAGCCCGACGACACGGCGCGATGCGCGAACGAGTCTCCCTACGTGCTCTTCGCGGCCCGTCTCCAGCCGCTCAAGGCGGCCGACCTCGCGGTCGAGGCGATCGCGGGGTTCTCGACCGACGCATCCGCGCCATCGCCGCACCTGCGCATCGCGGGCGACTCCGCCAAGGACTTCGCCGAGTACGACGAGGCACTCGACGAGCTCATCGACCGGCGCGGCATCGCCGATCGGGTCGAGCGCGTCGGCGGCCTCGAGCGCGACGATTTCGTTCCCCTCATGCGCTGCGCGAGCCTCGTGGTCGTGCCCAGCTACAGCGAGACCTTCGGCCTCGTGGCGCTCGAAGCGGCCGCGTGCGGCGTGCCGACGATCGCCGCCCCGTCCGGCGGGCTGCACGAGGCGACCGTGTGCGGCGTGAGCGGAGTCATCGTTCCCGGCCGCGTTCCGAGCCGCTGGCGCGAGGTCGTCATGGGCCTTCTCGCCGACGAGCCGGCCCGCGCCGAGCTCGGGCGGCGGGCCCGCGAGTGGGCCGAGACGCAGAGCTGGGAGCGCGCCGCCGGCGCGCACCTCGAGTTCTACGAGGGCCTCATCGCGGGCAATTCCCCGGCCTCGCTCGTCGCGGTCGCGAAGGGCGATGACGGCCCGGATGCGCCGAGGCTCGCGATCGAGCGCGAGACCCGCGAACAAGATCACGAGGCGATCTTCGGCCACGCGAGCCGCGTTCTGCTCGTTCACGCGCATCCCGACGATGAAACGCTCACGACGGGGCCGCTCGCCGCCTGGCTCGCGTCGCGCGGCATCGCCGTCGACCTGCTCACGGCATCGCGCGGCGAGGCCGGCGAGGTGCGCGCCGAGGCGAGCGATGCACTCGGCGCCCACGAGGAGGTCGCGCACGCCGAGGCCGTCGCGGCCGCCCGCGAGCGCGAGCTCGACGCGGCCTGCGAGGCGCTCGGCATCTCGTCGCGCTCGTGGCTCGGCGAGGGCGCCGCGCGAGCCGACGGGCTCGAGCCGCGTCGCTACCTCGACTCGGGCATGACCTGGCTGAGCGATGGGGTCGCCGGCCCCGCGCCGAGCCCCGACCCGCGGTCGATCGCGAAGGCCACCATCGGCGAGCTGTCGCACGACGTCGAGGCGTACCTCGCCGCGACGCGGCCCGACGTCGTCGTCGTGTACGACCGCGTCGGCGGCTACGGGCACCCCGACCACGTGCGAATGCACTGGGCGACCAGGGTGGCGGCCGACCGCCTCGGGATCTCGGTCGTCGAGATCGTCACGACGGGACTCGCCGCGACGCCGACGCCGTCCGACCGCGTCTCTCCCGCCCCGTACGGGTCGCATCGGTGGCTGCATCTGCCCGAGTTCGAAGACCGGGTGCGGCGGGCCCTCGCCGCCTACGGCACGCAGCTGCAGGTGCTCGGGCCCGACGTCGTCCACGTCGGCGGGCAATTCGACCTGCTCACGACGAGCATCTGCCTGCAGCGGGTGTCGTAGGCGCCGCGCCGCCCTACCCCCACCCGGTGAGCAGGGCCGGTGGCACGCGGATCTGCAGCAGCACGATGAGTCCGTTGACGATGACGCCGAACACGATGACCGAGACGATGCTGAACACCCAGCTGCGCTTGCCCGAGAACCGCAGGACGCAGAACAGCCACACGAGCGAGGCGTAGAAGAACGGCACGACCAGGCTGACCGCGGGAAGCGCCACGAACCAGCCGATCCAGATGAGGACGCGACGGCGCACTGCCGCGCGCTCCCCCGCATCCTCGCTGTCCGCCATATCGGCGATGGATGCGCCGAGATCGGTGACCTCCTCGTCGACCGCTGATCGCCCGGTCAGCACCTTGCGCAGGTCGGCGCCGAGCGCGTAGGCGGCCGAGAGGGCACCCGCGATCGAGACGAAGGCGGGAAACCAGTACGTCGGGCTGTCGATCGAACCGACCGAGATGACCGCAGCGGCCACGAACACGAGGAGCACGACGCCCGTCGCGACGACCCTTGCCACGCTGAGACTCATCGGATCACGCCCCATCCCGGTTGTGCGCTGTTCCAGCGGCGGTGTCTTCTCTCGATGTGCCATCGGTCGATGTGCCGTCGGCGGGTGTGCCGTCGGCGATCTCGGTCGGCGTGCCCGTGGCGGACTCCGCCGACGGGCTCGACGCCTGGTCCGCGGGCGGCGTGTCCGCGCCTCGCGACGGCAGGATTCGCGCGAAAAGCCGGCGCACGAGCCGCTGCAGCCCGCCGGTCGACCCGGCGAATCCCGCCACGAGGGTGAGCACGATGAGCACGGCGATCACGATCGTCGCGGGTTGCGCGAGCCACGCCCACTCGTAGCGGTTGACCGAGATCCAGAGGTAGTTCTCGGCCCCCTGCCCGAGCACGAAGCCGATGATGAGCGGCGGCCGCGGCCACTTGATGACCTGCATGCCCCACGAGAGCAAGGCGATGACGACGACGAGCACGATATCGCCCCAGTGCACGCCGGCCTGGTACGCGGCGAGCAGCATGATGACGATGAGGAACGGCGCGTAGCTGTACGGCCGCAGCTTGGTGAGCTTGCTCAGCGGACCGGCGAGCGTCGCGCTGCCGATCGCGCCGAGGGCGTTCGCGAGCGCGAGCGTCCACACGAACATGAAGACGAGGTAGAGATTCTCGGGCCGCAACATGGTCGGGCCCGTCGCGACGCCCATCGTCGCGAGGCCGCCGAGCAGGATCGCTGCGGTCGCGCTGCCCGGAATGCCGAACATGAGGGTCGGGACGAGCACGCCGCCATCTTTGGCGTTGTTGGCGGCCTCTGGCGCGATCACGCCGCGAATATCGCCCTTGCCGAAGTTGTCGCGATCGGTGCGCGCGAGGCGCTTCGTCGCGCCGTAGGCGAGCCAGTCGATGACACTGCCGCCAATGCCGGGGATGATGCCGAGCAGCGTTCCGAGCAGGGAGTTGCCGACCACGAGACGCTTGTGCTTGCCGACGACCTCGCGGGCCCCGCGCAACACACCGCCCTTCGTGGGCGCCACGCGCTCGGCGACCGCCGTGCCGCGCACGAGCAGCGACAGCACCGCAGGCACCGCGAAGAACCCGATCGCGAGCACCGAGAGATCGATGCCGTCGAACAGGTACACGATCTCGCCGACGAACCGGTAGTCGCCCGTCATGCCGGCGCTGCCGATCGTCGCCAACAGCATCCCGAGGAACGCTGAGATGAGCGACGAGCCGATCGACCCCTTCGTGATCACCACGATGAGGCACATGCCGAGCAGCGCAAGCATGAACAGCTGTGGCGACCCGATCCCGACGATCAAGGGGCGGGCGAGCGGGATCAGCAGGAACAGCGCGACCGCGCCGATGACGCCGCCGATCATGTTCGCCGTGAACGCCGCCCCGAGCGCGACGTTACCGAGCCCCTTGCGCGCCATCGGGTAGCCGTCGACGACGGTCGCCTGCGACGCGGCCGTTCCAGGCACGCCCATGAGCACCGACGGGAAGGTGTCGCCGATCGTCGTCGCCGCGTTGAGCCCGATCAGCATGCCGATGCCGCTCACCGGCGGCATGCCGACGATGAGGGGCAGCAGCACCGCCATGCCGGTGATTCCGCCGAGCCCCGGGATGAGCCCGAGGATCAGCCCGAGCACCACACCGACCACGAGCCAGATGAGGTGCTCGGGGCTCAGGATCATCTGCAGCGCTTCGAGCGCCGATTCGAGCATGTCGTCCTACTTTCGGAGGGAGGTTCCGCGCGCCATCGCGCGGTCGAACGGCACCGTCATCGCGCGTTGACCTCGTCGATGTAGTCGCTGATCCACTGCACCTGCTCTGGTGTGAGGGCTCGGGCCGCGGTGAGCGATTCCCCCGCCTCTTCGCCGAGCTGCACCGGCGGCTCTTCGCCGAGCAGGCGCGTCGCCTCCTCGAGGAAGCCCTCGTCGACGACGACCTGCGCCATCGCGGCGTGGAGCGCGTCGCGCGCCTCCTGCGGGGCGTCGCCGTGCACCCAGTAGTT
>JBQDJW010000093.1:7432-7930 GCA_052086425.1 Pseudoclavibacter sp.
TTCGTCTGCGCCGTGGTCACGGCCCGGTAGATCTCCCAGCCCTCGCCGGTCGCGGTCTCGCCCGTGACCATCTCGTAGGCCTCCGGCATCGTGGGCAGGTCCGGGAACGCCGGGTCGCGCTGCACCTCGTCGCCGACGACGTACCCCTGGGTCATGAGCGGCGTCACCTCGCCGTCCTCCTCGAGCGGGAGCACGCTGTTGAGGTAGTGCGACGACGTGACATTTCCCATGCTCAGTTCGCCGCGCAGCACGGCGGTCGTGACCGACCCGCCGCCGTCGTATCCCATGAGCGGCGTGAAACCCTCGATGCCGAGCTGCTCGAGCGCGAAGACGCGCACCGCCTCGGACGCGTTGAGCTCCATGCCGCCGTAGTAGAAGGGACCGGGGCCCTCGACGAGCGACTCGAGCGAGCTGACTCCGGCCTCGACGCTGCCGAAGATCGACATGCCGCCGCCGAACGCGGCGACCGTCTCGAAGCCGGCCGGATCGAATTGCACG
>JBQDJW010000094.1:0-7898 GCA_052086425.1 Pseudoclavibacter sp.
CGGACATTCGAGGAGAGAACGCATGACCTACCCCACCACTCGCCCGGCCACCTGGTTCGTCACCGGCGCGTCGCGAGGGCTCGGGCGCGAGCTCGTCGCCCAGTTGCTCGAGCGGGGCGACAACGTCGCCGCGACGACGCGCTCGGTCGAGCGCCTCACCGGCGCGCTCGACGGCCTCGACACGACCCGTCTGCTGCCGCTCGCCGTCGACCTCGCCGACGAGCAGCAGGTGCGCGTCGCCGTCGCCGCGACGACCGACCGCTTCGGTGGTCTCGACGTCGTCGTGAACAATGCCGGCTACGGGTTCCTGGCCGCTGTCGAAGAGGTCTCGGACGCGGAAGCGCGGCAGATGTTCGACGTGCAGATCTTCGGCGTCTGGAACGTCCTGCGCGCCGTCCTCCCCGGCTTCCGAGAGCGCCGCGGCGGCCACGTCATCAACATCTCGTCGATCCTCGGGCTGACCTCGTTCCCCGGCTGGGGCCTGTACTGCGCCGGCAAGTTCGCGCTCGAGGGGCTCACCGAGTCGCTCGCCGCCGAGGTCGCCGACCACGGCATCGACGTCACGCTGGTCGAGCCCGGCTACATGCGCACCGACTTCCTCCGCCCGCAGTCGCTCGGCCTGCCGGGCGACTCGGTCGACGCCTACCCCGCGATCCGCGAGATGACCGAGGCGCACCAGTCCATGCCGGGCACGCAGCTCGGCGACCCGGCGAAGGCCGCCGCCGCGATCGTCACCGTCGCGACCGCGGGCGGCGGGCCGCTGCACCAGATCCTCGGCTCCGACTCGCTCGGATTCGCCGAGGGGCGCATCCGGGCCCTCACCGCCGATGTCGAGGCCGCCCGAACCCTCGCGGTCACCACTGACATCGCGGAGGGCTGAGTCTGGCCGTAGCCGATCCGTCGGTGTGACAATTGAATGGATGCCTGAGATTGAGCGACCCGCGCTGTACTCCGAGACGCTCGACGAGCTGAAGCGTCTCGTTCGCGACTCCAGAGTGCAGGCACAGCGTCGGGTCAACACCGAGCTGCTGCGCTTGTATTGGCGGATTGGTGCTCACATCCTCGAGCGGCAGCGCACGAGCGACTGGGGTAGCAACGTCGTCGGTGTTCTGGCCGACGACCTGCGGGCAGAGTTTCCGACGATGCGCGGATTTTCCCGCGCGAACCTCTTCTATATGAGGAAGGTCGCCGAGGCGTGGCCCAATGTGGATGATTTCGTCCAGCAGCCTGCTGGACGAATTCCCTGGACTCAGATCACGCTCCTGCTTGACAAGCTCGACGACCACGCTCTACGTCAATGGTACGCCGCCAAATCGGCCACGTTTGGATGGTCACGCGCGGTGCTCACCCACCACCTAGCGACCAGGCTGCACGAGCGTGAGGGGGCCGCACCCTCGAACTATCCGAGGCTGCTCGACCGGGCTGAGACCGATCCAATTGGCGCTGTTCAGCCGAGCGAGACGGTTCCGTCGTCGGCGATGCTCCAGGACGGGTTGTGGGCGATCTCCCAGATGATGCCGTTGGGGTCGCGGCCTTCAGCACGGTGCCTCCCGCGGAGGCCATGGCCTCGACGACGGCGCGCACCTCGTCGGGATCGTCCACGTTGTGCGAGAGGGTCACGCCGGAGACCGTCGCCCGGTCGGCGCCGTCCGCGAGGTCGCGGTTGAAGCTGTCCGCATCGAACAGCCCAAGCACGGCGCCCGGTGCGACCTGGAAGAAGATGATCCCCCCGGGAACATCGAGCAGCGGCTGCCAGCCCAGCCCCTCCGCGTAGAAGCGACGAGCGGCATCGAGATCCTCCGTCGCGAAGGTCATGAAGTGCACGTTCTGCTGCATCGAGTCCCCTGTTCGTCGGCTCTCAGCCTATGACTCGGACAGGAACAAGTGCTCAGGCCGCGAGCTCCTCGCGCAGCACGTGCTTCATGACCTTGCCGGAGGGGTTGCGCGGCAGCGACTCGCGCACGAGCAACTCGCGCGGCATTTTGTACTTCGCCAGGTGGTCGGCGAGGAAGGCGCGCGCGTCATCGAGCGTCAGATCGCCGGAGATCTCGACGACCGCCACCACTGTCTCGCCCCACTCCGCGTGGGGGCGGCCGATCACGGCGGCGTCGACCACCGACGGGTGCCGGCGCAGGGCTTCCTCGACCTCGGGCGAATACACGTTCTCGCCGCCGGTGATCACGACGTCCTTGAGCCGGTCGACGATGTACAGATACCCGTCGGCGTCGACGCGGGCGAGGTCGCCGGTTCGGTACCAGTCGCCGACGAACGCGGCATCGGTCGCGGCCTCGTCGTTCAGGTACCCCGCCATGCGGGTCGAGGAGCGCATCCAGAGCTCGCCCACCCGGTCGGCCGTCGCATCCGCACCATCCGCGTTCACCACGCGGATGTCGACGCCGGGCATGCCGCCCGCGCCGATCGATCCGGCCTTCGCGATCTGCTCGGCCGGGTACAGCGCCGAGCCGACCGGGCCCATTTCGCTCATGCCGTAGACCTGGTAGAACGCGTCGGTGCCGTAGGCCTGCTGGAGCATCCGTACGGTTTCGGCGCCAAGCGGCGCGCCGCCGTAGGCCCACAGCCGCATCGACGAGAGGTCGAACTCTCCGAGCTCTTTCCCGATCGTCGGGAGCACCTTCAACGGCGCGAGGTAGGCGATCGGCGCGCCGAAGAACGCCGTCGCGCGGTGCTGTTGCACCGCCTGCAGGAAGTGGACCGGGTGATATTCCTTCAGCAGCACGACCGTGCCGCCGAGGTACATCATCGACAGGAACCAGTTGTTCAGCGGCGAGGCGTGCCAGATCGGCATCGCGATGAGAAACCGGTCGTCGCGCTGCAGGCCGACCGCGGCGATCGTGTATGCGGGCACGTTCGCGAGGCCCGCGTGGGTGTGCAGGCATCCCTTCGGATTGCTCGTTGTCCCCGAGGTGTAGAGCACCTGGGCGATCGCGTCGCCCGAGACCTCGACGCCGTCCCACTCGTCCGCTGACGCGACCAGGGCGTCGAATTCGCCCGAGCCGTCGTCGGCAATCGTCAGCACCCGCGCATCCGGGGCCCCCTCGCGCACGCGATCCGCGAGGTCGACGTCGGCGACGACGACCCGCAGCCCGCTGTGGCCTGCAACGTACGCGACCTCGCTCGCGGTGAGCTTGTGGTTGATGGGCACGAGGGCCGCGCCCGCGCGCCACAGACCGAATGCGGCGACGGCGAATGCCGGGGTGTTGAACGCCATCACCCCGACGCGGTCGCCCGGCTGCACGCCCGCGTCGCGGAACGCCGCCGCGGCTCGACGCGAGGCCGCCAGCAGCTGCCGGTAGTCGAGGGTGCCGAGATCCGAGACGATCGCGGGCTTGTCGGGGAACGTGCGGGCGGAGCGCTCGAGCAGCCAAGTCAGATTCATCTGGTCCTCACGTCGTCGTGTCGGAGTGCGGGGCGTCATTGCCCCTGGGGGTTGAATCGTGATTCAATGCCCAAATTGAATCACGATTCAATCCATTTCGGAACCGGTGCGAGGGAGCACGGATGACACTGCGTCGCGAGGCGGGCCGCCGGGACGACCTCATCGAGGCGGCGACGGCGATCGTGCGGGAGTCCGGGTTCGGCGCCGCATCCGTCAAGGCCATCACCTCGCGGGCCGGCATGAGCGCCGGCCTGCTCTACAGCTACGCCGACGGCCTCGACGAGGTCCTCGCCGAGGTGTTCCGGCGCTCCGCCGGCACCGAGCTCGCCGCTGTCGACCGAGCCGTCGCCGAGTCGGCGCGAACCGACGCCGCAGGCCGACTGCTCACGCTCGTCGAGACCTTCGCAACCAGGGCGCTGCGCGGCGGGCGCCTGGCCTGGGCGCTGCTGGTCGAACCGGTCGGGCGCGCGATCGACGAGGAGCGGCTCACCTACCGCCGCGGCTACGCCGGCATCCTCACCGAGATCGTGTCGCAGGGCGTGAACGACGGAACATTCGCACCTCAGAATCCTGCGATCACCGCCGCCGGGCTCGTCGGCGTGATCGGCGAGGCCCTGACCGGCCCGCTCACGCCCGTGTCGGCCGAAGATGATGATCCGGATGCTGTGGTCACCGCGATTTCCGAGCTGTGTCTTCGGGCGGTGGGTGCGGCATCCGGCACCGCAGTCGAGGAGGACGCATGAGCACGCACGAGGTCTTCAACCAGGCACCCGCCCGCGTCGAGATCGACGAGTACGCGGCGAACGTTGCGCTCGTCGAGGGCGTCGCTCGATACGACGGAGCCTGGGCGCACGACGCCCTGCACGCGACCGGCCAGCGGGTCGGCGGCGCGCAGTTCCAGGACGACGCGCGCCGCGCGAACCGCATCAAGCCCGTGCTGCACACGCACGACCGCTGGGGCAATCGCATCGACGAGGTCGAATACGACCCCTCGTACCACCGCATCATCGCCGCCGCGGTCGCCGACGGCTCGCACACCGGCGCGCTCGCCGAACCCCGGCCCGCCGCGAACGTCGCGCGCGCCGCATCCTTCATGCTCTTCGCGCAGATCGAGCCGGGCCACGCGTGCCCGGTCTCGATGACGCACTCCGCGGCACCGGTGATCGCGCAGCACGAGTCGGTCGCGGCCGAGTGGATGCCGCGGGTGCTGTCGCGCTCGTACTCCCCCGACCTCGAGCCCGGCAAGCAGAGCGCACTGTTCGGCATGGCGATGACCGAGAAGCAGGGCGGGTCTGACGTGCGTGCGAACACGACCGTCGCCGTGCCGGTCGGCGGCGGCCGGTACGAGCTGACCGGGCACAAGTGGTTCTGCTCGGCTCCCATGTCGGACGGATTCCTGGTGCTCGCGCAGGCGCCGGGCGGTCTGTCGTGCTTCCTCGTGCCGCGGCTGCGCGAGGACGGCAGCCGGAACGCGATGCGCATCATGCGATTGAAAGACAAGCTCGGCAACGCGTCGAACGCCTCGAGCGAGGTCGAGTACGAGGGCGCGCTCGGGCACCTCCTCGGCGAGGAGGGCCGCGGGGTGCGCACCATCATCGAGATGGTCACTAACACCCGACTCGACTGCATTCTCGGGTCGCTCGCCGGCATGCGGCAGTCCGTCGCCGAAGCGTCGTGGCACGCCCGGCACCGCGCCGCGTTCGGGCGCACGCTGATCGATCAGCCCGCCATGACCGGGGTCATCGCAGATCTGCAGCTCGAGGCAGAGGGCGTGACGGCGGCGGCGCTGCGCCTGGCACGCGCGTACGACGTGGATGCGTCCGAGCAGGATGTCGGATTCGCGCGCCTCGGCACGGCGGTGATGAAGTACTGGGCGTGCAAGCGAGGCCCCGCGCACGCCGCCGAAGCGCTGGAATGCCTCGGCGGCAACGGGTACACCGAGGACTTCCCGCTCGCCATGCGGTACCGCGAGCAGCCGGTGATGGCGGTGTGGGAAGGCTCTGGCAACGTGATCGCGCTCGACGTGCTGCGCGCGCTCGGCCGCGAGCCCGGCACGTTCGAGGCATTTGACGCCGAGGTATCGATCGCGCGGGGCGCCGATGCCCGCCTCGACGCGCACCTGGATCGCACGCGCGCGCTGGTGCGGGACATCGCGACGGATTCCGCGCCCGAGGCGCGGGGACGCGAGCTCGTCGCCGCGCTGGCACTGGCCCTGCAGGGGTCACTGCTGGTGCGGCACGCGCCGGCCGCCGTGGCCGACGGCTTCGTCGCCTCCCGCCTCGACGCCGACGGTTTCGCGGCCGGGGCGCTGTTCGGCGCCCTCCCCGCCGGCGTCGACGCGGCGGCGATCGCGGCGCGCGCCTGACCCGCGCCGCCGGCTCGGGCCGGTTCGGGGTAGGTGCGATGGACCGGCGGCGCCGCTGGGAGCGGGGCTCCCTCCCGACTCGTCAGAATGAGGGGCCGGCCTGAGATGCGTGGCGCCCCTTTCGGGAGATCCTGACTCGCACCCCGACTCGTATCCGGCGAAGTCAGCGCGCGGGCGCGTGGAGCAAGCCGGCGACGAGCAGGGCCGCAAGTCGACGTGCGTCGTAGCGGGGGTCCGAGTCGGCGAAGATGCTGAGGTTGCCGATCCCGCGCATCAGCTCGTATGAACCGATATCAGCCCTGATCTCGCCCGCGGAAACCCCGGCGTCCAACAACTCGGCACACACCGGCACCAGGCGATCGACGAAGTACGTGTGCAGTATTTCGAAACTCGCCCGATCACTCCCAACGGCGGCCGCGAGACCGTGCTTGGTGACGAGAAAGTCGACGAAGAGCTCCACCCACGCGATGAGCGCCGCATGTGGCGAGGCGCGCTCCGCGAGGAGAGCGGGTCCGGCCTCGGCGCAGGCATCGACCTGATGACGGTAGACGGCCACGACGAGATCCGCCCGCGTGGGGAAGTGCCGATAGATCGTCCCCATTCCGACACCCGCCTTCGCCGCGATTGCGCGAACCGGCGCATCCACTCCCGAAGCGGCGAAGACGGACGCAGCCGCATCGAGCAACACCTTCTCGTTCCGCTGAGCGTCGGCGCGCTTCGCACGCGCGGACGGCTTCTCATCGTCAACCACTGCATCTCCCCACGAGATCATTGCCAAACGGAACAGCGCTCCGTATAGTCGTGAACCGGAACAACGCTCCGCTTCCATCCTGCCAGAGGAAGCTCGACTCAGAAGACGATCAGCCCGACGAAAGGCACCTCACTGATGCAGTACCGCACGCTCGGACGCACCGGCGTCCAGATCAGCACCCTCGGACTCGGTGCGATGAATTTCGGCGCGATCGGCCGAACCACCCAGGACGACGTGAACACCATCATCGGGTCTGCGCTCCATGCCGGGATCAACCTCATCGACACCGCCGACGCGTACAGCAATGGAGAATCTGAGGAAATGGTCGGCAAGGCCCTCGGGAACCGCAGCGACGACGTCGTGCTGGCGACGAAGGCGACACTGCCCATGGGAGACGAACGCAATCACCGTGGCGGTTCACGCCGATGGCTGATCACCGCACTCGAGGGGAGCCTCCGTCGCCTCGGCGTCGACCACATCGACCTGTACCAAATGCACCGGTGGGATCCGAGCACCAGCGACGAAGAGACACTGTCCGCACTCACAGACCTGCAGCAGTCCGGAAAGATCCGCTACTTCGGCAGTTCCGCCTTCCCCGCCTACCGGATCGTGCAGGCGCAGTGGGCGGCTCGGGACCGCGGGCTGAGCCGCTATGTCACCGAACAACCGAACTACTCCATCCTGCAGCGCGCCATCGAACAACACGTACTGCCCGTCACCGCGGAATACGGCCTCGGGGTCCTCGCATGGAGCCCATTGGCATCAGGCTGGCTCTCCGGCGCGGTGCGCGAAGGTCGCGAGATCACGACCAGTCGCTCCGCGTTCATGCAGCCGCGCTTCGACCTCTCCCTGCCTGCGAACCGCGCCAAGCTCGACGCTGTCGAGCAGCTTGCGAAGCTCGCCGACGACGCAGGGCTCACCATGATCCAGCTCGCACTGGGTTTCGTCACGGCGCACCGTGCCGTGACCACGGCGCTCATCGGACCGCGCACTCTCGAGCACCTCGACTCACAGCTCGCCGCTGCCGACACGACACTGTCGCCCGACATCCTGGATGCGATCGACGCCATCGTCCCGCCTGGGACCGATCTTGCCCCGGGTGAGAAGCACGACACCCCACCCGCGGTGCTCGACGCCTCGCTTCGACGACGCTGAAGGCGTGCGCGGGCGGGCACTGCATCGACGAGGCCGCACGAGACTCGGTGCGGGGCCGATGACGGCGCTCAATGGGTCGATTGAAGGGCTCGCTTCCAGGGCACCAGCGAGCTTTCGCTCGCCGGGCTCCTGCCCGAAATAGCTGCCGACCTCGGGGCTTCGTGCTCACTCACGACATCAGCGCCCTGGCCGACAGCTACGGGCAGCGGCCCGACCGATCGCATTAATAG